>JBPCTX010000297.1:0-17451 GCA_051011455.1 Acidimicrobiia bacterium
CCATCGCCATCTTGCGCGGCCTGGCCGAGCGCTACGAGGTGCACCACGGGGTCCGAATCACCGACCCGGCGTTGATCGCCGCTGCCGTACTCTCGGACCGCTACATCACTGCCCGGGAACTCCCCGACAAGGCCATCGACCTGGTCGACGAGGCCGGAAGCCGCCTCAGGATCGAGATCGACTCGATGCCGGAGGAGATCGACGAGGTCACCCGACGCCTCAAGCAGTTGGAAATCGAGAGGGCCGCTCTCCAGAAGGAAACCGACGACGCCTCCATGGAACGTCTGGCCAATCTGGAGAGAGAGTTCTCTGATCTGCGCGAGGACGCCGATCGCCTGACGGCCCAGTGGGACCTGGAGAAGCAGGCGATCGATCGCCTGCGCCAGTCGAAGCAATCGATCGAGGAGGCCAGGGCTGCCGCAGAGCGAGCCGAGCGCGATGGGCGGCTGGAAGAGGCCGCTGAGCTCCGATACGGAACCCTGCCCGGACTGGAGAAGACGCTGAGCGAACAGGAAGCTGAGCTCACCGAACTGCGCGGCGACTCTCCGATGCTGAAGGAGGAGGTCGACGAGGAGGACATCGCCGAGGTTGTTGCCCGCTGGACCGGAATCCCGGTCAGCAAGCTCATGGAAGGCGAGATGGAGAAGCTGCTGCATCTGGAAGAGCACCTCGCCGGACGGGTGGTGGGCCAGGGCGAGGCCGTGGCCGCAGTCTCCAATGCGGTGCGGCGATCCCGGGCCGGACTTTCAGACCCGGACCGCCCGATCGGTTCATTCATCTTCCTGGGACCGACCGGGGTGGGGAAGACGGAGCTGGCCCGGGCGCTGGCCGAGTTCCTGTTCGACGACGAACGGGCGATGGTCCGTGTCGACATGTCCGAGTACATGGAGAAGCACTCGGTGAGCCGCTTGATCGGGGCTCCGCCCGGATACGTCGGGTACGACGAAGGCGGCCAGTTGACCGAGACTGTGCGACGACGCCCCTACTCGGTGATTCTGCTCGACGAGATCGAGAAAGCCCATCCCGACGTGTTCAACGTCCTGCTGCAGGTGCTCGACGACGGGCGGCTCACCGATGGACAGGGGCGGACTGTCGACTTCACCAACGCCGTCCTGATCATGACTTCAAACCTGGGCTCCGAATTCATCGACCACGAACTGCCCGAGTCGGTGATCGAAGATCGGGTAATGGGTGTCGTCAACACCCACTTCCGGCCCGAGTTCCTGAACCGGGTCGACGAGATCCTCGTATTCCATCGTCTAACACCTGCTCACCTGGCTGAGATCGTGACGATGCAGGCGGCTCAGCTTGTAGCTCGTCTAGCCGACCGCAAGATCGGCCTCGAGATAACCGACCCGGCCGCCGAATGGCTGGCCGAGCAAGGCTACGACCCCACCTTCGGAGCCCGACCGCTCAAGCGCCTGCTACAAACGGTGATTGCCGACCCCCTGGCGGTTGGCATCCTCGACGGCGAGTTCCATGAGGGCGACACCGTCGTGGCCAATGCCACCCCAGAAGGAATCGTGCTCAACCGCCAGTAGAACGGTTCAAAGGCGCGAAAACCGCTTGCATACCGATGCCGCCTCCTTCTAATCTGAGAACGCGAAAAACTCGCGAGAACCGTCGGCGCTAGGCCGACCAGGCAACACGGAAAGGGACCATATGAGCTTCTGGGACTCATTACGGGATCGACTTGATGCAATTGGTGCCGACATCGGCAACTGGGTACCGAAAATTCTCGGCGCCCTCATCATTCTCATCGTCGGACTGTTCATTGCTCGTCTGATCAAGCGCATCGTGCGCAAGATCCTCGAAAACGACGCCGTCGGCAAGGTGCTTGATAGCGCCGGAGTCGGAAATGCGCTCCGCAATTCGGGATATACGGCAGCTGAACTGGGGGCAACCGTTGTTTACGGCTTCCTAGCTCTGGTTACCTTGCTCCTGGCCGCCACCGCCCTGGAAGTCCAGGCGATAGTCGACCTCCTGGAGGACCTGATCGCGTTCGTGCCGGTGGTCATTGTGGCCGTCGTTCTGGTGGCCATCGCCTCGGCGTTCGGCCGGTTCGTCGCCAACGTGGTGCGTCCCTGGGCCGAGACCAACAATTACGGCTGGCTTCCCACCGCCATCCACTGGGGAATCTTCGTCTTCGGTCTCTTTACCGCTTTCGACCTGGTCGGAATCGGTGGCGTGTCCGAGGATGTGCGCCGGGCCGTGCTGCTCGCCCTGGGGGTGGCATTTGCCATCGCCTTCGGCGTAGGCGGCATCGATACCGGCAAGAAGTGGTGGGGCAAATACCTGAGCCCCCGCGACTCTTCCTCCATGTAACAACTGCATCTGCGTGGGCGACCCCGGGGCTTCCCGGGGTCGCTGCGCGTCTGTTCCCCCCGGCCAAACCGGTTGAGGCGGTAGAATGACCGCCATGGACATAGATATTGAGGCCTGGCGCTGGTTCTGGAGCGTTCTAGCCGTCATTCTGGTTATCGGGGAGATCTTCTCCCCCGGGTTCTTCCTGCTGCCGTTCGGCATCGGAGCAGCCGCCGCCGGAGTCCTGGCCTGGGCCGACATCGGCAACGCCGGGGTCCACTGGGCCGTCTTCCTGGTGGTATCGATCGGAGCCCTCCTCAGCCTGCGGCCCCTCATACGCAAGCAAGACGAAGGTGACCCGGACGCAATCGGCGCCAACCGCTACTTGCGCAAAGAGGGAATCGTCTTGGAGGACATCGACGTCCGGGCAGCCACCGGGATGGTGCGGATCGACACCGAGGAGTGGCGTGCGGTCACCAACGGCGAGTTGCTCTCGGCCGGGACCGAAGTCATCGTTACAGGAATCACCGGCTCGCGGCTCATCGTTGAGGCGATCAACCGCCAGCCCAACTAGGGAGGTCTCGTGGGAGCTGTAGTAGCGCTACTTGCCATCATTGTCTTCGGTCTATTCATCGTGGCCGGCACCGGCCTCAAGATCGTCCGACCCTACGAGAAGGGCCTCGTCGAGCGGCTCGGCAAATACCGCGAGACGCTGGATCCCGGTTTGCGCTGGATCATCCCCTTCGTTGAGCGAATCATCAAGGTGGACATGCGCGAGCAGGTCGTGGATGTCCCACCCCAGGAGGTCATCACCAAGGACAACGTTGTCGTCACCGTCGATGCCGTCGTCTACTACCAGGCCACCGACCCGGTCAAGCTCAAGTACAACATCAACAACTTCATCCAGGCCGCCACCAAGCTGGCCCAGACCAACCTTCGTAACCTGGTCGGCGACCTGCAATTGGATGAGGCTCTCACTTCCCGTGACATGATCAACACCGCCTTGCGGGAGATCCTGGACGACGCCACCGACATGTGGGGCACCAAGGTGATCCGGGTCGAGATCCAGCGGATCGAGCCGCCGCCCGACGTCACCGACGCCATGCACCGGCAGATGAAGGCCGAGCGCGACCGCCGTGCCCTGGTCACCGAGGCCGAGGGAGACAAGCGCTCCCGCATCCTCCAGGCCGAGGGTGTGCGTGAGTCGGCGATTCTCGAGGCCGAAGGCCGGGCTGAAGCCATCAAGAAAGTGGCCGACGCCGACGCCTACCAGAGGGAGATCGTGGCCGAAGGTGAGGCTCGGGCTGTAGAGCGGGTCTTCCAGGCCATTCACACCGGGGATCCCACGCCGGACCTGATCGCCATCAAGTACCTGGAGGCACTCGCCCAGATCGCCGACGGCCAGGCCAGCAAGGTGTTCATCCCCCTCGAAACCTCCAGCATCCTCGGCAGCGTTGGAGCCATCGCCGAATTGTTCGGCAGCGATGAGGAGAGCTCGGCGAGTTCCTAGTTCCTGGTCCCTGGACCCTGGACCGTCGCTTCCCATCGGGGAGGCTCGCTTGGGAGCTCAAGGCGTCCCCCACCCCGTCTCCGTCTGCGGCGGAGCCACACCGCCCTCGAGGGCGGGGAAGAGAGGGGGACACAGTCTCTTTTCTGGCACTCCCGCTGCTTTCGCTGCTCTGGCTTCTAGTGTTGCTCCATGCGATTTCTCGCCTCGATTCCTTCACCGGATGTAAACGGCTTTGACATAGGCCCGTTTCGGGTCAACTTCTACGGGGTCGCCATCGCCCTCGGGGTGGTAGCCGCCATCTGGTTGGCAACGCGGCGATTCGAGCAGCGGGGCGGCGATCCCAAGACCATCGAGCGAGCCAGCATCATCGCCGTCATCGCCGGGATTCTCGGCGCCCGGGTCGGATATGTGATCACTCACCCCCAGGCCCGCGAGAGCGTGCTCGACGCGTTCCGAATCTGGGATGGCGGCCTCGCCTTCTTTGGCGGACTGCTGGCCGGTGGCATCGCCATGATCTGGGTGATGCGGAGGGAGGGTGCCAGCATCGGCGACGTGGCCGACTCCGTGGCACCGGCCATACCGCTCGCTCAGGCCATCGGACGCTGGGACAACTATTTCAACCAGGAGCTGTACGGACGGCCCTCGGACCTGCCCTGGGCGGTGGAGATCTCCCGAGAGAACCGCGTACCGGAGTACGTGGACTTCGAGACCTTCCACCCGACCTTTCTCTACGAATCGCTGCTCAACTTGATCGTGGTGGGAATCATTCTGTGGGTCGAGAAGAAGTTCAAGCCTGCCCCCGGAAGCCTCTTCACCGTCTATCTGGTGCTGTACGGGATCGTCAGGTTCCTGATGGAGTTGATGCGCACCGACACCGATTACCGCCTGGCCGGTATCAGCCGCAACGGATGGATCTCCGTATTGGTAGCAATCGGCGGAACGGTTGCCTACATCGTCATGCAGCGCCGGGCGCGCTCCAGCCAGTGAAGCGCGTAATCGTCGGTGCGCTGCTGCTGGCCGCCTGCAGCTCAGGAGAGACCGCCCCCACCCTGCTGAGCCCAACCACTGCGGCCTCGCCCGACCTCACCACTGCCACCTCGGAGCCTCCTCCGGCCGTGGAAGCCTGCGATCCGGCGCAGTTTGTCCCGGCCGTTCTCCCCGAGCGGGTTGCCGTCGGCCAGCCGGCAACCCGGGACATTCCCTACGACCAATACACGATCATCTCAGGAACCTCCACCAGCGTGTGGAGCCAGGACGACGGAACTCCCGTCCTGGCGCTGATCCGCGGCTCACTGCCACCGGAGCGCTGGCTGCAGACGCCCGAGGTCATCAGCGTTCGAGGAGTCGACGCGGCGTTGGGCGAGCTTCCCAGCGGAATCTGGGGCGTCGCCTGGTACGAGGGCCCCGATCGCTGCGACGAGTACACAATCGTCCTCTATCCACCCGCCACCGCAGCCGAGATCCAAGCGGTGGCCGAGAGCCTGGTGGAGGGGACGCGGCTGCCGTAGGCAGCGGACAGCCGACAGCGGACAGCGGACAGCGGACAGCGGACAGCGGACAGCGGACAGCGGTTAGCGGCGACCGTCGGGATTTGCCATCAGGCCAGCGAGCATCTTCCTCACGGATGCCGCCTGACCGTCGAGTTCCCGAAACGTGTCAGGACCCATTAGCCCGAGATCGCGGCTCAAGAGCAGATGGTTTCGGAGCTCAGTGACAGACCCGGCAGCGATCGAGAGGAACCTGCGGAACTCCTTACTGGTATCGCGTCCGCATCCCTCGGCGATATTCGCGGCCACGGAACTCGCGCTCCGTCGAATCTGCGACACGAGCCCAAAGCGCTCACCCTGGGGGAAGGGCCTCGTCGCGACATAGCAATCAAGAGTCAACTGGTGCGCCTGGCCCCACACTTTCAGCCGCCGAAAATCGCGCACCGAAGTTGAGTACCACCTAGATCCAGCCTCTTCAACCCCTTTGCCAGTGCAACTCCGGACGAAGAAGCTCCATAGCCCACCCGTAGTGGAGTGCTAGCTCACTCGCTGCTGGCTGTTCGCTGTCGGCTGTCCGCTCTCGGCCGAAAGGCCGATGGCTCAGAGAATCTGACTCAGGAACAGCTTGGTGCGGTCGTGGCTGGGGTTGGTGAAGAAGTGCTCGGGGGTGCCTTCCTCGACGATGTCTCCGTAGTCGAAGAAGAGGACGCGGTCGGCGACCTCCCGGGCGAAGCCCATCTCGTGAGTGACGACGATCATCGTCATACCGGAGAGCGCCAGCTCCTTCATCACGTCGAGAACTTCCTTGATCATCTCGGGGTCGAGCGCCGAGGTTGGCTCGTCGAACAGCATGATGCGGGGCTCCATCGCCAGCGAGCGAGCGATAGCAACACGCTGCTGCTGGCCGCCGGAAAGCTGGCCGGGGAACTTGCCGGCTTGCTCAGGGATGCCAACTCGTTCGAGGAGCGCCATGGCGCTTGCTTCTGCCTCTTCACGCGGCTTCTTGCGTACCCACATGGGCGCCAGCGTGATGTTCTGCAGCACCGTCAGGTGAGGGAAGAGATTGAACTGCTGGAACACCATGCCAACTTCTGACCGGATCTTCTCAATGTTGCGGAGGTCGCTGGTGAGCTCGGTCCCATCGACAACGATGCGGCCCTCCTGGTGAACCTCCAGGCGGTTGATGCATCGAATGAACGTGGACTTGCCCGAGCCGGAGGGACCGATGACGACGACAACTTCTCGCTCTTTGACCGTGGTCGTGACGCCCTTGAGCGCCTGAAAGTCGCCGAACCACTTCTTGACACCATCACAAATGATGATGTCGGTATCGCTGAGTACTTTCTCAGTAGTCAAAGGGGACCTCCTTAGCGCTCACCCACGCCGAGCTTCTTCTCCAAACGGAGACTCGCACGTGACATAGCGAACGTGAATATCCAGTAGAACACCGCCGCGAACAGCAGCGTCGTGCGGACCGAGGCTCGGCCCAGAGTTGAGTTGGGGATAACGAAGCGGGAAATGTGCAGGAAGTCGAACAGCGAGATGATGGTGACCAGCGACGTGTCCTTGAACGTGGCAATGGCGCCGCCGACCAGAGCGGGAATGACGGTCCGCAAGGCCTGGGGCATCACGATGAAGATCATCGTCTGCACCGTGGTCATGCCCAGCGCCTTCGATGCTTCCTTCTGACCGGCCCGGATGGCCTGCAGACCACCGCGCACGTTCTCAGCCAGATAGGCAGCCGAGAATCCCGCGTAGAACAGGATGACACCAAGAATCCGGTCGAGTTCTCCGTCAAGGGGCAACGCGAACGGTAGGAAGATGATCGACATGATCAGCCAGGTGATGAGCGGCACGGCCCGCACCACTTCGATGTAGGCAACCGACATCAGTCGGAAGATCGGCATTGTCGAAGTTCGGCCCAGCGCCAGCAGCACTCCAAGCGGGAAGGACAGAATCGTCACGCCGAGGAATACGACCAGAGTCAGCAGGAACCCGCCGAACGGTGACGCGCCAGGCACCTTCACCGAAGTTCCACCCTTGGCGATGATGAAGAAGTAGGTAACCAGCACCATGGTCACGCCATAGACCATCAGGTACCGGTTCCGGGCAGGCCCCGAGCCGAAGGTCTTCGCTCCCAGCACGAACAAGAGCAGGATCACCAGCAAGAAGCGCACGAAGAAGAGCATCGACGTGAAGCCCCACGTGTAGATGATGGCCACGCCGAGGACGCCGGAGATGGCGGCCGCCCACTCCCCGATGTTGGGATGAGCGGCGATCGCGATGATGGCACCACCCACCAGAAGGAACGCCACCGCAATCGCGAGATACTGGACGAGGTCAAAGCCAGGGGCAAACTCCTCACCGAAGGCAGGATCTCGCAACACGACCATGGCCAGGAACGGGAAGGACAGCATCCACAGCCCGCTCAACACGCGACGACCCGCCTTTTCCGGCACGACTCGCCGGAGCGCGACTGCCAGGAAGTAGACGGGTATCAAGCCCAGCAGGATGATCGTCCAGGGAACCTTGGTCGATGTCGCCAGGCCCGCCCAGGCCTTGGGCGCCCCAACCACCAGTTCGGAGGGCACCGGCACCTTGATGACCCACAGCAGCCCGGCGATGATCACCGCCACCAGGCCGAGGACTCCCATTAGCGGAATCGTCTCCTCCTTGGAGGCGTCGTCGCGCTGCAGCATCCAGCCGAGCCCGGTGAGGATGACGCCCGCAAGGATGGTCCAGAAGTGGACCTTGACCGAGAACTGCCACTCCCAACCACCGAAGTCGACCCCGGCGACGCCCGCACCGATCAGCAGAACACCGATAGGAAGGTTCACCAACACTGCCATCGCCAAATCAGGTATCAGCCGGTTGGTGCCAACCGCGGTACGGACCGCGGTGAATCCGACATAGAGCACTGTCAGACCGCCGGCAATCAGGAGGAACGGGAAAGCGAAGTCAATGATCGGCACACCGAGGAAGGTGAAGAGGACGAACCCACCAATCCCCATGGCGACCCTGGCCAGCTTGCGGCGGGACAGCTTGCCGCCGACCCTCCAGAACACGATGCTGAGGATTGCCAGCACTGCCACTATGGCCAGACTGATCCATACCCGGTGGAACTGGTCGATCGGTACGCCGGCCTCGTCGATGATCTGCGGGTTGTCGCCGGCCGGATAGGCCTGGGCCATGAGGAGCCTCATGTTGAGGGTGACCATGTCCCAGCGTCGCGCTGCCCAATCGAACGTGAAGCCTGCGAATCCCTTGACGGCCACCCAGGCAACGATCAATCCGAACAAAGTGAGAATGGTGGAGCCGCGGCTGGAGAACAGGTTCTCCCGCATCCACACGACCGGACCCTGGGGCGGCTTCTCCGGCGCCAGTTCCAGTTCGGGTACTTCAGGGAGTTCTATGCGACCGGTCATCGTTCCACCAGCTGTAGGCGACGGTTATAGAAGTTGACAAACGAAGACAGGACCAGACTCCCGGACAGATAGAAGCCCATCCAGACCAGGATGACCGGCAGCGTCTGGCCGGTCTGGTTAGACGTCGTGAATCCCACGGAGACGATCTCCGGGTAGGCGACCGCGATGCCCAGCGATGTGTTCTTGAACAGGTTGAGATACTGGTTGCCTAGCGGCGGGAAGATGATGCGGAACGCTTGCGGCAGAATGATGAACCTGAGCGCCTGAGCACGGTTCAGCCCCAGGGCACCGGCCGCCTCAGTCTGGCCCTTGGAGACAGCCAGAATTCCAGCCCGGACGATCTCGGCAATAAAGGCGCCGGTATAGAGGGTTACCGCGATCCAGACCGCGAAGAAACCGGGCGTGATATTGATGCCGTTGACGGGTGAGAGGTCGAGGAAGTTGCTACCGCGAAGCGCTACCTCTGCTCGCGACCATCGCAGCGGGCGGTCGGCGTCGTCCCTGAAAGTCTCCAGTTGGGCGGCCAGTTCCTCGGGAGTGATCGTTCCGTTCTCAATCTCGGTGTTGAGGTTCTCGGCGGTGGCATGGGTCAAGCCGAACACCAGCTTCTTGGGAGGTATGAACACCAGGGCATCATCGGGATCCTCCAGGTTGTCCCACAATCGCTCGGCGGTCACACCTGAGTCGATCGCTTCCTGGAGCTCAGCGTCGGACAGGCCCAGCAGATCGGCGTTGACTCTCAACTCCTGTTCGCGGGAGATGTCCTCGAGTGTCTCTCCCGCCGCTACTCGCGCCACCACGTCGTCAACCTCCATATCGACGTAGTTGGAAGCCGTCTCGAACTTGGGGGCCAGCCAGCGGCTGAAGAAATCGTCGCCGACTTCGAGAGTCTTGCTGGAGAGGCCGCTGACAATCAGGAAGAACCCGGCGAAGGCCACAGCCGTGACACCGGCCGCGATCATCCGGAACCAGTCATCATCGGTCAGCTTGGCCAATCCGGCCGGGGTCCGGCGCTGATCGAGGAATCGCTTGATCCACCAGAAGCCGGCGAATAGCGCCGCGATGGCCAGCACCACCTGCAACGCGATCGTTGGGATGGAACCGATCAGATCGCCAATGGTGTCCAGGATGGTGCCAAGGAACCCGAATATCGGGTGGGCGAACCAGCCGATGATGGCAAAGACCATGAACACGGCGAACGCCGACAGGTTCGGGTAGGTCTCCTTGCCGGTCTCCTCCTTGATCCGGAAGTTGCGCCTGTGGAGGAAGTAGCCGGCGGTGAAACCGATGGCCAGCCAGATCATCCACTGGTAGAACCCGCCCCACGGCTGCACCCAGGAGAGGGCGACGCCTTTGCGGGTGGCGGCCACCCAGTAGGTGCCGGCCTCCAGCGTGTCGGAGTCAAGAGGATCGAGAATGGCGAAGGTGGCGGACACCGCCGACCAGAAGAACATTTGAAGCAGCAGCGGGATATTGCGGATGCTTTCGATGTAGACGGTGGCCAGCTTGTTGACGATCCAGTTGTTGGAGAGGCGGGCGATGCCGATGATTGTTCCGAGGATGGTGGCGGCGATGACGCCCGAGATGGTGACTCGCAAGGTGTTCACCATTCCCACCAGGACGGTGCGGGATCCGGTAGCGGGATCGGTGTCGATTCCTTCCCGGATCAGGAAGCCGAGCTCGCTGGTTAGCCAATCCCACCCGAAGGTGATGTTGCGCCCGGCCAGGTTGTCCTGCACCTGGGGGACAACAATGGCGACTATGGCGATGAATCCGAACAGGAAGGAGACTTGCGCGACCCACTTCAGGATCGTGGTGTTGCGCCAGATCGGCGGCCGTTCCTGCTTTCGGACCGTTACTGCCAAGAGACAGCTTCCTCCCTACTCGTCCCACTGAGAATTCGTCTTCGCGTTCTCAGTGGAAAAGGACTCTAAACGAAAGAAAGGGGCGCCGCACGGGCGCCCCTTTCTTCGTTATGTCTTCTCTGCCGATTTACCGGAACGGAGGTGCGTAGATGAGACCACCCTCGGTCCACAGATCGTTGAGACCACCCTGGCGGAACAGGCCCACCGGGTTCAGGTTTGCGTCGAAGATCTCGTCGTAGCTACCGACCTGGCTGATTACCTGGTAAAAGGCATCACCCGGTAGGCCGAAGGCAGCGACGATCTCCGGGTTGGCGTCACCGAACATCCGAGCGATCTCAGGATCACCGTCGTCAGTGCCGGCCAATGCCCGCATGTCGTCAACGTTCGTCGAGTTCATGCCCTTCTCGAAGGCGATGAACGTCGAGTACACGGTCCAGTCGACCACGTCGGCCCACTCAGAGTCGTTCTGGCGGTAGGCCGGGCCGAGGGGCTCCTTGGAGATGGGTGACGGCGGGAACACGACCCACGAGTCAACCTCAATCTCGCCACTCAGCTCACGCGAGACCTTCTCACCAACGAGACCAGAGGCGTCCGTCGTCACCAGGTCGCAACGACCGGCGATGAAGGCATCCATGGCCTCGGAGAAGTTCTCAACCGTCTCGAGTTGGATCGATGCGCCACCAAGTGCCGCCCACTCACGGATGTTCTTCTCCGTCGTGGTACCGGCGTTGGTGCACAGGATCGCTCCGTCGACATCCGACGGGCCCGAAGTCGCGGTGAAGCGGTTCGAGGGACCCATGAGGCCCTGACCGTCGAAGTAAGTGGTCGGACCGAAGTCCAGGCCCACCTGCTTGTCACGGCTGGCGGTCCAGGTGGTGTTCCTGAACAGCACGTCGACCTGACCGGCCTTCAAGACGTCGAAACGCTCGGCAGCGGTGGTCGGGAAGAACACCACGGCATTCGCGTCGCCCAACACGGCCGCGGCAACAGCCCGGCAGTAGTCGGCGTCGATACCGGTAGCGGATCCGTCCGGCTGCAACTCGGTGAACGCCACAGCTCCGGTGCTAACACCGCAGTTGAGGACGCCGCGAGCCTGGACAGCCGCAAGGGTGCCTCCACCCTGGCCGGCGTCGCCGCCGCCATCACCGTCGCCGTCACCGTCACCACCGCCGCCGCCACCAGTGGTGGTTGCAGTCGTGTCGGTTCCGCCTCCGGCAGTCGTCGCGGTCGTGGTGTCTGTGTCACCACTGTCGTCTCCGCAAGCGGCGGCCACGAGGGCCAACGCGAACAGGAGTACGCCTAATCGCTTAATCATTGAATTTGCCTCCCCAGCTTGGTGTCTGGTTCAAGTCGCCCGGGAGAGCCCCGGACGTGTGCAGAGCAACTTAATCGGTTCTGGCGGCAACAGGCAACCAGTGTTGACAGAAAGTGGTTCAGAAATCACGCGGATAGTGGCGGGCTCTGTCGAGAGATAAGGCGGTAGGCAGTAGGCAGCAGGCAGTAAGCAAGAGGCGCGTGCCCACCACGGTTGTCGCTTACTGCTGACTGCTAGCTGGCCACACCGGCACGGCGATCAAACCGGTCCCACCAGCTAGACGCCCTGGGTGTGAAGAACCGCCCGGCGGGCGCGTGGTTGATCGAGCTCGACAAAGAGAATCCTCTGCCACTGGCCAAGGATCAACTCTCCGTCAACGACGGGAATGGTGACGGTGGTGGCACCGACCAGCATCTGGCGCACATGGGCATGACCGTTGATGTACTCGTCTTCTTGCAAGTTCTCTGTACGCACCTCATGGTCGTCATGCTCGTAGTAGCCCTCGACCGGCACCATCTCGCTGATGAGCCGCCGGAAGTCGTTCAGGAACCCGGTCTCAGACTCGTTGATGGCCACGGCCGTGGTCGTGTGCGGGGTCATCACCGTGACCTGTCCGTGACGAACGCCCGACCGGGACACGTGCTCGCGCACATCGTCGGTCAGGTCGAGGAACTGATTTGCAGCCGATGTGTCGAAGCGCACGACCTCGGTGAGGATCCCCGATTCGGGGGTGGCGGCAAGGGTGGTTACGGTGGCTTCGGGGCGTGTCGTCGCCCGGCGAGTGGTCTCTTCCACAGGTATGCGTCTCTCGAAGGTCTAGGAAATCCCGGCCACGATAGTCGCACCAATGCCGGTATTCGAAGCTCCGTTACGATGCCTTCCGGGAAGGAGAGCGAGATGCCGGCCACAGTGATCGTCGGAACCCAGTGGGGAGACGAAGGCAAAGGAAAAGTCACCGACGTTTTCGCCGACCGCGCCGACTACGTGGTGCGGTACCAGGGTGGCAACAACGCCGGGCACACCATCATCATCGGAGAGGAGAGGTTCGCTCTCACCCTCATCCCGAGTGGCGTGTTGAACACCGGCGTGACTCCGGTGATCGGCAATGGGACAGTGGTGGACCCGGCAGTCCTCCTGGAGGAGATGGCGACTCTGGAGGAACGGGGAGTGGACGTATCGCTGGTCAGGCTCTCGGCCTACGCCCACCTCATAATGCCCTACCACCGCAAGATCGACGCGTTGCAGGAGCGGTTTCTTGGCTCCAGCCAGATCGGAACCACCAAACGAGGAATCGGGCCCGCCTACACCGACAAGTACTCCCGGCACGGCATCCGGGTGCAGGACCTGTTCGACCCCAGGATCTTTCGGGACAAACTCGAGGCGGCGCTCAAGGAGAAGAACAAGGTCCTCGTCAAGCTCTACAACCAGTTGCCGATGGACGCAGCCGACATAGCCGACGAGTACCTGGAGTACGGGCAGAGGCTGGCCGGTCATGTCGCCGACACCTCTCTGCTGTTGGCCGACGCCCTCGCCGCCGGCAAGGAGATCCTGTTCGAGGGAGCCCAGGGAACGCTGCTCGATGTCGACCACGGCACCTACCCATTCGTCACGTCATCGAATCCCACGGCCGGGGCGGCCACCACCGGTTCCGGAATCGGGCCCACCGCCATCGACCACGTAGTCGGCGTGACCAAGGCCTACATCTCGCGAGTCGGGAGCGGCCCCTTCCCCACCGAGCTCGAGGATGAGATCGGCGAGACCATGGTGGACGTGGGAGGCGAGTACGGCACGGTGACCGGGCGCCGCCGTCGCTGTGGATGGTTGGATGCCGTGGCGCTGCGCTACGCCGCTCGTGTCAATGGGCTCACCGAGATCGCCCTCACCAAGATCGACGTGCTGTCCGAGTTCGACTCCCTGAAAATCTGCGTTGCCTACGAAGCCGATGGGGAGCGCTTCGACGAGCTTCCCCGCCAACACCGGGTGCTCTACAACTGCGAGCCGGTGTACGAGCAACTACCGGGTTGGAAGACCGACATCTCCCAACTCACCTCCTTCGACGATTTGCCTCCAGCCGCCGTTGAGTACATCGCCCGGGTCGAAGAGCTGGCCGGTGTCCCGGTGTCGATGGTGTCGGTCGGCCCCCAACGCCGCGCCACCCTGACCAGATGATCGAGCGATACACCCTCCCGGAGATGGGCGCCATCTGGTCCGAATCCCGCCGGCTCGAGACCTTCCAGGAGGTCCAGGCTCTGGCAGCCGAGTCGTGGGCCAAGCTGGGAGTGGTCCCTGCCCATGTAGCAGACGCCATTCGCAACGCTCCCCCGGTCGATCCCGATGAGATGCGCGAGCGAGAGGCCGTCACTCACCATGACGTGGCGGCCTTCGTCGACCTGCTGGCCGGATCCGTACCGGAAGGCGGCGAGTGGGTGCATTACGGGCTGACGTCTTCCGACATGATCGACACCGCCCAGGGGGCGATCCTGACCGCCTCCTGTGATCAACTCCTGGCCCGGGCCCGGGGCCTGTTCGATGTCATCCGGCGCCGTGCCTTCGAGCACCGTGCCACTGTGATGGTCGGGCGGACTCACGGCATCTGGGCCGAGCCGACCAGCTTTGGTCTCAAGCTCGCCACCTGGGCCTTCGAGTTGGAGCGCACTATCGGCCGGCTGCTAGCCGCCCGGGAGGCCGTTGCGGTCGGCAAGATCTCGGGGGCAGTCGGCACCTATGCCCATGTCCCGCCCTCAATCGAGGAACACGTCTGCCGCGGCCTGGGCCTGGGCGTCGAACCGGCCTCCACCCAGGTGACGAGCCGGGACCGCCATGCTCAATACCTCACCACTCTGGCCCTGCTCGGCGCTTCCCTCGAACGCTTTGCCACCGAGATCCGCAATCTGCAGCGGTCCGACCTCGGGGAGGCGATGGAGGCATTTGCGGAGGGCCAGAAGGGCTCTTCGGCGATGCCTCACAAGCGGAACCCGGTTCTGTCGGAGAACGTGACAGGCCTGGCACGCCTGTTACGAGGCTATGCGCAGGTCGGACTCGAGAACGTGGCCCTCTGGCACGAGCGGGACATCAGTCACTCTTCGGCCGAACGGGTTGTCCTGCCGGACGCTTCGATCGTCGCCGACTTCGCCCTGGCGCGGATGACGGGCGTGATCGACCGACTCATCGTCAACGCCGACCGCATGGAGCACAACCTCGAAGCCACCAACGGTCTCGTATTCAGCCAGAGGGTGCTTCTCTCGCTGGTGGAGTCCGGCCTCAGCCGTGACGCCGCCTACCGCATCGTCCAACGCAACGCGCTGAAGGCGTGGGAAGACGAGACTCAGCTCAGATCCCTCCTCGAAGCCGACCCGGAAGTGACCCTGACCGAGACAACACTCAATCACATCTTCGACACCACGGCCTTCTTGCGGAACGCGGAGGCGGTGTTCGTGAGGTTGGAGCAGATCGATCTCGAGAACCAGCAGTAAGCAGTAAGCAGTAAGCAGTAAGCGCTAGAGATGGGCGAGCACCGCGTGGCTCAGTTACTCTGCTCCCCATGGCTCTTGACGCTCAACTGCTTTCGATCATGGTTTGTCCGGTTAGCCACGCTCCTTTGCGGGAGGTGGACGGTTGGCTGGTGTCGACCGATCCCGAGACCAGGCGCCGGTATCAGATCCGGGACGGGATACCGGTCATGTTGATCGACGAGTCGGAGGAGATGAGCCAGGAGGATTGGGAGGCAGCGCTGGGCGACGAGGCAGGCTCTTGAGCGAATTCGTAGATCGGTTCACCAATTCGGTCGCCCCGGTTATCGACTTCGACAACGGGGTCGAGATCGTCGAGGCCCGCGGAGCCTGGCTGACCGACGCTGCCGGTAAGCGCTACCTGGACTTCGGGACCGGGATCTCGGTGACCAACTGCGGCCACAACCACCCGCAAGTAGTCGCAGCCGCCCACGCCCAGCTGGACAAGGTTTGGCACGGAGGCGGAACCTTCCGGTACGACTCGTACGTGAGTGCGGCCGAGCAACTCGTTTCGGTCGCCCCCGAACCCATCGATCAATTCTTCTTCATGAACTCAGGGGCCGAAGCGGTCGAGGCCGCCGTCAAGCTGGCCCGCCACACCACCGGCCGTCAAGGCGTGGTTGTGTTCCGGGGCGGGTTTCACGGCCGGACGATGGGTTCGGTCACCTATACGACTTCTTCGGTCAGGTATCGCACCGGATATCACCCGCTGCTCCCTTCGGTGTTCGTGACCCCGTTTCCGCATCCCTTCCGCGAGGGATTGGACGAGGGTGAAGCCACCGCCCGGGCATTGCATGAACTGCGGGAGATGCTTCGTCATGTGATCGCCCCCGAGGACATTGCATGTTTCCTCATCGAGCCGATTCAGGGTGAGGGCGGGTACTACCCGGCTCCGGCCGCCTTCCTGCAAGAGGTTCGGGACATCGCCGACAGCCGCGGAATCCTGCTGATCGCCGACGAAGTTCAGACCGGATTTGGCAGGACGGGGAAGTGGTGGGGCATCGACAACTACGACGTCCAACCTGACATCATCACCATCGGCAAGGCGATCGCCAACGGCCTTCCGTTGTCAGGGGTCGGTGCATCCAGGGACCTGTTTGGCAAGTGGCCCCCCGGCGTGCACGGGACCACCTATGGCGGGAACGCCGTGGCCTGCGCCGCCGCCGTTGAAGTGGTGAATGTGGTCAACCAGGCCCTGCCGACGGTTCCTGCTCTGTCCGAGCGAGCTTTCTCGGGGCTCCGCGAGGTGCAGTCGCGTCATCCGGCGGTCGGAGACGTACGCGGTCTCGGTCTCATGATCGGAGTTGAACTGGTGGACGGCGAAGGAAAGCCGGACGCGGCCGCCCTCGACTTCGTGCGCAGGCACCTTTTGGAGACCGGCATGATCTTCCACCCGTGTGGGCCGGACCACAACATCATCCGATTCATTCCCCCATTGGTGATCTCGCCCGAAGACCTCGACCACGGTGTCGGCTTGATCGACGATGCACTCACCGCCTGGGAGCAGCGCAGCTAGTTGTCCTCGGGGGCCTCCGCAGCCGCCAATTCGCGGCGCCGGTTGAGCCAGGCCGCCGCCACCACCACGGAGCCAACGGCAACGGCTACGTACTGAAGCCAGTCCCCCATCCGGGTATACATCGTTGGCCCGGCCGATCGGAAGTGCACAGTTCCCAGCATGACCTCGCTGATGAATGGTTCGCTCTTCAGGTCGATCGAGCCGTCGGCGGCAATGAAGGCCGACCGGCCGGTGATGGCTGCGTGCACCACGTCGGTCCCGAGCTCGGCGGCTCGCATGCGGGTCATCCCGATGAACTGGTCCGAAACCGGCGTGTCACCAAAACTGGCTTTGTTGGTCGCCACCACCAGCAGCTCAGCTCCTGCCTTGACCTGAGGGCGAGTCGAGCGGGCGAACGCACCCTCGAACGAGATGACCGATCCGAGGCGTCCGCCCGGCAAATCGAAGATCGTGACTTCGTCACCCCGCTCCAGATCGCGCGGGACCTGATCGAGAGCAGGAATCCAATCGAACAGGGGGC
>JBPCTX010000298.1:0-3961 GCA_051011455.1 Acidimicrobiia bacterium
CCTTGTCACCGGTCCACTCGGTCTGAACAATCGCCGCCCGAACCACATTCGCCATTTCTGCTCCTTCTGAATCTGCTCGAAAACTAGCGGAGCGGAGGCCACGGTGGCGCCCGCCTGGGTGAGTCCCGCCGTTTACTCTCTGGTCATGACGACACGCACCAGTGCGCTTCCCGTCGACCGAACATTGCGCCAGATCGTGGTCGGATTCAGATATGTGGCGGCGGTCTGGATCACCGTGGTCGGGATCATTGCCATTGTGTCCTGGCACGCCAAACCGGCCGTCATCATCCCGACCCTTCTGTTCGCCTGGCTTTGGGCCATTGCCACCGGCCTGGTCTCTCGCGACGTGATGCGCGGGTTGCCATTCCTGCTGGCCGACCTGGCGGTGACATCGTGGACCGCGGCCGCCCCGGCGTTCACCGACCAGACCGATGGTGCGACCTTCTCAGGCGGATATCCGTTCTCGACCGTTCTGGTGTGGGCATACGCCTTCGGCATCCCGGGCGGAGTCGGGGCGGGAGCCTTCGTTTCGGTCATCGCGCTCTTCCCCGGTGACAGCGACCTGACCACCGACCTGACCACAGCTCTGATCTATCTGGCGGGTGGAGGTGTAGCCGGTTGGGCCTTCAACATGCTGCGCCGAAGCGAAGGACGCCGGATAGACGTGGAGCACATGCTGGCCAATGAGCGAAGCGAGAGAATCCGCTCCGAGGAAAAGGCCGAGATGGCCGCCCACCTGCACGACTCCGTGCTTCAAACGCTGGCCCTCATCCAGAAGAGATCACACGAGCCGGGCGAAGTCGGCTCGCTGGCCCGGCAGCAGGAAAGAGAGTTGCGCAATTGGCTGTACAACGCATCCGCTCAAACCTCTGAGTCGCTGGCCGGCGCACTTGAAGCCGCCTGTGCGGCAATCGAGGACCGGCACAGCATCGGCGTCGAGCTGGTCACGGTTGGTGACGTCCCACTCGATGACAACCTGCGGGCTCTGGTGGCGGCCACGACAGAAGCCCTCACCAACGCCGCCAAGTTCTCGGGCGACGACGAGCTGGCGGTGTACTGCGAAGTCATCGGCATGGAGGCCCGCATCTTCGTCCGCGACCGGGGGCAGGGCTTCGACCCCTCCGCAGTTGAGGAGGACCGGAAGGGAATCCGGGAGTCGATCGTCGGCCGGGTGAAACGCCGCGGCGGCGATGCCTTCATCCGCAGCAGCCCCGGGACCGGAACCGAGATCGAACTAACGATCGCGAGGGAGGAATCATGAGCGATGCCGGGCCGACCGTGTTTCTGGTCGACGACCATGACCTGTTCCGGGCGGGAGTGCGGAGTGAGATCGGCGATGCCGTCGACATCGTCGGAGACGCCGACGGAGTAGAGGCTGCCATCGAGTTGATCTCTGAGCGCCAACCGGACGTGGTTCTGCTCGATGTCCACATGCCCGATGGGGGCGGCCGGGCCGTCCTTCAAGCCGTCCACGAGGCTCTTCCGGATATCAAGTTCCTGGCGTTGTCGGTGTCGGACGCGCCGGAGGATGTGGTCGACATCGTGCACGCCGGTGCTCGCGGCTACGTCACCAAGTCGATCCAACGCGACGATCTGATCGACGCGATTCACAAGGTCGCCGCCGGCGATGCTGTGTTCTCCCCCAAACTGGCCGGCTTCGTCCTCGACGCTTTCGCCTCACTCGAGCCCGCCGATGTGGACGCCGAACTGGCCAGTTTGACCGCTCGCGAACAGGAGGTGCTGCGCCACATTGCCCGCGGCTACACATACAAAGAGGTGGCCGAGCAACTCTTCATCTCTGCCAAGACAGTCGAGACTCACGTGTCGTCGGTGCTGCGCAAACTGCAACTGACCAACCGCCACGAGCTGAGCCGCTGGGCGGCGGAACGGAAGCTGGTCTAGCCCGCCCCGGCATGGACACCTGAGCGGCGCGGCCAGTAGGGTCATCGCCATGGCGGAGGCGATCGAGGAGACAGGGGGCGAGCCCACCCGGACGTGGTGGAGCCGGATGCGGACCCTGGTCTGGTTCGTGGCCATCGTGGGGGTTATGGCCGTTCTCTACGAGGCCTACAAGGCGGTGTGGGAAGCCACCGATGGGACGGTTCCCGTGCTGGGAGTGGACTGGCTGGTCCGCGGCAACGACATCACGATGCCCCACACCTGGTCGATCATCGCCACTCTCTTTGATGAGGTCCAGAGAGGCAGCAACGAAATCCTGCTGGTCGACTTGATCAAGGCGTCACTCTTCACCCTCCGTGAAGCGCTGGCCGGTTTCTTCATCGGCGCCACCTTCGGCTTTGGCCTCGGCGTCCTCTTTGTCCGGTTCCCCCTCGCCGAGCGCAGCTTCATGCCGTATGTAGTGGCGTCACAAACTGTGCCGATCCTGGCCATTGCCCCCATCGTGGTCATCTGGGGGCGGCGCTTCGGTGTCTCCCAGTGGATGGCGGTGGCCATCATCGCCGCCTACCTGACCTTCTTCCCGGTCGTGATCAACACGCTGCGAGGCCTTCGTTCGCCCGAGGCAACGGCCAGCGAGTTGATGCGTTCTTACGCCGCCTCTCATTGGGAGGTGCTGTTGAAACTGCAGATCCCGGCCGCAATCCCCTACATATTCACGGCCCTCAAGGTGTCGGCCACCGCCAGCGTGATCGGCGCCATCATCGGCGAGCTTCCGGCCGGATTCCCCAACGGGCTGGGTCGCAAGCTGCTTGTGTTCTCCCAAAGATTCGCCTCGGGACCGGAGAAGCTGTACGGCACAGTCCTGGTGGCTGCCGCGGCCGGGTTCCTATTTGTCTGGCTGGTCGGCGTCGTCGAAAGGCGACTGATTCCCACTACCAGGCGGGTGGCATCGTGAGCAACGGAGCACCGGCGGTGGCTGCGACTGGTGTGGGCAAAGTCTTTTCCGGGGAGACCCGGGTCGAGGCTCTGCAAGGAATAGACCTCACGATCGCCCAGAACGACTTCATCGCCTTGATCGGACCCTCGGGCTGCGGCAAGAGCACCCTGTTGCGGCTGGTAGGAGACCTGCTTTCCCCCACCAGCGGGAACCTGGAGGTCAACGGCAAGACCCCCGACGAGGCTCGACTCAGCCGCGAGTACGGGATGGTCTTTCAGAAGGCAACGCTGCTGGAGTGGCGCACCGTCCTCAAGAACATTGAGTTGCCGCTCGAGGTGATGGACTTCGACAAGGAACAACGCGAGCCCCGGGCCCGCGAGATGCTCGATCTGGTGCAGTTGGCTGATTTCGCAGACTCATACCCCTGGCAACTGTCTGGTGGGATGCAACAGCGGGTGGCCATCGCCCGGGCGCTGGCCTTCAAGCCGTCCATCCTGCTGATGGACGAGCCGTGCGGAGCCCTCGACGAGATGACCAGGGAACGCATGCAACTGGAGCTGCTGGAGATCTGGGATCGGACCGACACAACGGTCATCTTCGTCACTCACAGCATCCCAGAAGCTGTCTTCCTGGCAACGCACGTGGTGGTGATGTCGCCCCGACCCGGCCGGATCACGGACGTCATCGATGTGGATCTGCCCCGGCCGCGAGGTTTCGAGACCAGAGAGTCTCCCGGCTTCTACGAGAAGCTCACCGAAGTGCGCGAGGCGTTGCGGCGGGCAGAGCCGGAGCCTGATTCCGCATGACCAATCCCGCCCACGAAGCCGACGTCCTGACTGCGTTTGAGGATGACATCCCCCTGGCGGGAACCCGGCCGAGCCGTCGCCGCCAACTCCTCAAGCGCTACCTCCCCGCGGCTGTTGCTTTCGTTGGTGTCCTGGTGGTGTGGGAGCTGTTCGTGGAGTTGGCCAATGTGAAATCCTTCATCCTCCCCGCCCCCAGTGAGATCACCGCCGCCTTCTTCGAAGAGTTCTCGACCATCTGGTCGGCTGGATGGACAACCCTTCGTGAAGCAGTCGGCGGCCTCATCATCGGCTTGGCACTGGCAGTGCTGGTGTCGTTCTC
>JBPCTX010000299.1:0-3377 GCA_051011455.1 Acidimicrobiia bacterium
TTCCCAGTGGGGGGAAGGTGGCAGCGGCCCACAGGGACGCTGACGGATGGGGGGAAGGAGTCCCCTAGTAGCAGTTGCGCAGCAACTGCCAAGCAACCCGAAGGGTTGCCCTCCACCCCCACTCCAACAGCCGGGAAGACAAACTCTTCCTTCCCAGTGGGGGGAAGGTGGCAGCGGCCCAAAGGGACGCTGACGGATGGGGGGAGACGGCCAACTTCCAAAACTGCAGGAGGCTTCGCCCCCGTCTCTACGCCGACTGATCGACCTTGGCTCGATACCTCACTGCGGGGATCGTGATGCCGAGACATTGGTCGGCGCTCTTGCCGTCGGGCTCCCAGCCGTGACTCTCGTAGAAGGAGCGGGCGGCGTCGTTGGCAGTCATCACCCACAACGAACCTTCAACGAACCCCGACCCGCGCATCTCTGCAAACGCAGCGTCCATCAGCTGCGAGCCCCAGCCTTGCCGGTAGTAAGCGGGGTCGACGTACATCGCATACAACTCCCCCACCTGCGAGGCCTTCAGGTCCTTGTCGCCCGATGGCCCGAAATGAGCGAAGCCGACTACCTCGTCGGCCACGCCGACCAGCACTTTGCGGTGCTCGCTCTCGATGCCGAGCCAGTCCTGCCACTGGGCGGTCCGACCCTCCAACTCGTCACTCAGTCCGGCCAGGAAGTCGGCCGGCAGCAAGTCCCGATAGGCGGCCTGCCAGGAAGCGATGTGAATCTCGGCAAGCCGGGCTGCATCCTCGAGCGTCGCAGGCCGGATCATCGTTAGTCGCCGCGTCGTTGGTGGTGGAAGAAGATGTCCAGTTCCCGCTCGGCGCTCTCGGTGGAGTCCGAACCGTGGACGATGTTCTCAGTGACGATGACTCCGTAGTCGCCGCGGATGGTGCCGGGCGGTGCCTCGGCCGGGTTGGTCGGGCCCATCAAGGTCCTCGCCACCGACACAGCCGACTCACCCGACCACCAGGTGGCAACTACCGGACCGCTGGTGATGAACTCCAGCAGCTCGGGAAAGAAAGGCTTCTCCGTGTGCTCGGCATAGTGACGGGTGGCCGTCTCCTCGGAGATCACCATCTTGCGCACATGCTCCAGGCTGAGGCCTTTGCGCTCCATCCGGCCGATCACCTCGCCGACCAGTCCGCGTCGGACTCCGTCGGGCTTGACCATTACAAACGTGTCTTCGACAGCCACGTCAACTCCTCTCGGTATTCGCCAGCAGGCTACGCGCCTCTCCGGCCACATACATCGACCCGGTGATCAGCACCGCGCCATCTTCGCCGGCCGCCTCTAGCGCCGCCCGGATCCCGTCCTCCACCGACCCGGCCTCCAGGACTGTGCGGCCGGGCAGAGCGCTCCGGGCTGCGGCCGCCACTTCCGCGGCCGGGACTCCCCGACTGCTCGGCGCCGTCACGGCGAACACCTCTCCGGCGATTCCGTCCAGAGCCGCCGCTATCTCGTCCAACCGCTTATCTCCCAACACGCCGACCACCACCTTCCATAGGAAGGGCGGGAACTCCTCATCCAGGGTCGCCGCCCCCGCCTGCATCGACTCGGGCGTGTGAGCGCCGTCCACCACGACCAGAGGGTGGCGGCCGATCACCTCCAGCCGCCCCGGCAGAGTCAGCGCTGCGAATCCGTCCCGTACCGCCTCAGGGTCCAGTGCCCTGCCGAGCAACTCCTCGGCGGCGGCGATGGCAATAGCCGAGTTGCCCACCTGATGGCGGCCATGGACCGGGAGGTGAATCTCGTCGTAGTGCTCGTAGATGCCGTCGACGCTGATGTCCCAGCCGCCGACCGCCTGCACCTCATCGGCCACGCGGAAGTCACGACCCGCCACCAGATAGCGCCCACCTTGCTCGGCGGCACGGGCTGCCATCACAGACTCGGCCTCGGGTGGAAGCTCGCCGGTGACCAGGCTGCCGCCAGGCTTGAGAATGGCTGCCTTCTCGCCGGCAATCGATTCGAGCGTGTCGCCGAGATACTCGGTGTGTTCCAGGGCGATGGAAGCGACCACCGCTACCGCCGACTGAACGATGTTGGTCGCGTCTAGCCGCCCTCCCAGCCCCACCTCGATCACGCCCAGCTCCACCGCCCGGTCGGCGAACCAGGCCAGCGCCACCGCTGTGGCGAATTCGAAGTAGGTGAGGCGGCGCTCGGGGTCATCGTCGATGAGGGAATCGAAGGCGGCGACGTCGGCCACCGCCTGGGCAAACTGTTCGGCGGTCATCTGCTCGCTGTTGTAGGAGAACCGTTCTTCGACGGTTTCCAGGTGGGGGCTGGTGTATGTGCCGACCGAGAGCCCGTGAGCGGCTCCCAGCAGTGTCACCATCCGGGAAACCGAGCTCTTTCCTTTGCTGCCGGTCACGTGGACCACTGGGTAGGTCAGGTGAGGATCGCCCATCATCTCCAGCAGTCCTGCGATTTGCGCCAGTCCGGGTCGGACCCCTCGCCCGGCATGCTTCTCCAGGTAGGCGGCCGCCTCTTCGTAGGTCAAGGGCTGCCCGTCACAGCTCGGCCAGCTGCGAGCGCAGCTTGGCGATGGTGGCCTCAGCCTCCGTCCGCTTCTGCTCTTCCTTGGCCACTATGTCGGCCGGAGCCCGGTCACGGAACTTGGGATTTGAGAGCTTGCGATCGGCCAGGGCAAAGTCCTCTTCTGCTCCGGCCAGCGAGCGCTCCAGCCGGGCCCGTTCGGCATCCAGGTCCACGACACCTTCCAGCGGGACAAAGCCCTGCACGGGGCCCGCCACGATCCTCGTGAATCCGTCCGTGGAATCGGGCTCCCCCACTTCGGGCACGACCGCCACCAGCGAGGCCAGCTGCCGAGGCCACCAGTCCTCGGCGACCGACTCGGGGTCGGCGACCTGCACGTGCAGTTCCTGGCGGGGCGACAACTGGTGCGAGGATCGGAATCGACGAACACCTCCGACCAGCTCCTGGAAGACCTCCATGGAAGGCGGGACCGCAACCACAGGAGGATCCGGCCAAGCAGCGCCTGCCAGCAGCCCGTCGGCCACCACCTCTTTCCACAATTCCTCAGTGAGGTAGGGGATGGCAGGGTGGAAGAGCTTGAGGAGGTCGCGGAGTACAACGCCAAGGGTTTGGCGGGTTTCGGCCGCCGATGCCTCGTCTTCCAGTGCGGCCTTGGACAGCTCCAGGTACCAGTCGAAGGCTTCCGACCAGGCGAAGTTGTACAGGAGGCCATATGCATCGCTGAAGCGGTACTCGTCGGAGAGCTGGTCGAAGCGGTCGACCACTGCCCGCAGCCGCCCGAGGATCCAGGCCGCTTCCGGGCCGGGGTCCTCCGGATAGCCGCCGTCGGCGGGAACTCTGCCGGCTTCGACGTGGCCGAGGACAAACCGGGCGGCATTCCACAG
>JBPCTX010000300.1:0-2762 GCA_051011455.1 Acidimicrobiia bacterium
GCCGGGTGGAGGTCGATCCGGTCCGGGTTTCTCAGATCGTTTCCAATCTGGTGGAGAACGCCCTGCGCTATGCCCCCGAGGGCGGCGAGGTGAAGGTCTTCGCCGGTGTCGGCGGCGGCCAGATCGCCATCTCGGTGTCCGACACGGGACCGGGGATCGACCCGGCTGACATTCCGAGGGTCTTCGAGCGCCTCTATGTCGCCCAGCGGTATCGGGCGGTGCGACCCGAAGGGAGCGGCCTCGGCCTCTCAATAGTCCGGGAGCTGGCCACGGCGATGGGTGGAACCGTTGAAGTCGCCTCGCAGCTCGGTGAGGGGACCACGGTTACCGTCCGGATGGCCGAATAGCCCGGCCACCACACACCCATCGAGTCCCTACGATGGCACTCATGCTGGATGAGATTGTCGAGGCGACCCGGGCTCGCGTTGCCGGCCTGGACCTGGCCGGGCTGAGGTCGCGGGCCGAAGGAGTGGCTCCGTCCCTATCGCTGGCCGACGCCCTTTCGGTGCCCGGGATGAGTGTGATCGCCGAGGTCAAGCGTCGTTCACCGTCCCGGGGCGAGCTGTCGGCGGGGTTGGATCCGGCCCGGCAGTCGGGTGCCTATCAACAGGGTGGAGCCGCCGCCATCTCGGTCCTCACCGAACCTCAATTCTTCGATGGTTCGCTCGATGATCTGAAAGCAGTCAAAGCCGCGGTCAGCATTCCCGTCTTGCGCAAGGATTTCATCATCGAACCTGCCCAGATCTGGGAGTCGAAGCTGGCCGGCGCCGACGCGATTCTGCTGATCGTGGCCGCCCTCGGGGACTCGCAATTGGAGGAACTGATCGGTGAGGCCGGGCAGGCCGGTCTGGACGCTCTGGTCGAGGTTCATACCGCGCCCGAGGCGGGGCGAGCGATGGCTTCCGGCGCCACGATCGTCGGAGTGAACAACCGCGATCTTGGCAGCTTCGAAATCGACCTCGCCACGGCCGAGGCTCTCGCCGATTTGATCTCAGACGCGCCGGTGCGGATAGCCGAGAGCGGCATCTTCAACGCCGAACACTCGGCTCGAATGGCCGCCGCCGGCTATCAGGCGGTGCTGGTAGGCGAAGCGTTGGTCCGGGCCGCCGAGCCGGCTGCGCTCGTGGCCGAGCTCAAGGGGGCAGGCATATGACCTGGGTCAAGGTGTGCGGACTGAGCCGCCCGGCCGAGGTCGAAGCGGCCGTCGAGGCCGGAGCGGACGCGGTGGGGTTCGTGTTCTATGAGGGCTCACCGCGCAACGTCACCCCGGAAATTGCCAACCGGCTCGGCTCGGGACTGGGTGTCATGACGGTGGCGGTGACCGTCGATCTCGATGCCGACTCGCTGCTCCATGTCGCCGATCTGGCCGGAGTTGGGGCCGTGCAGCCGCACGGTGAGAACGCGGCAGTCGCCGCCCGGGCGGCGGTGTCGGCGGGCCTGGCGGTGCTGCGGCCGGTGCCGGTTACCGGTCCGGCGGATGTGTCACCCGTCCCGGGGGACGAGCTGCCGCTGCCCGACAGCCACGCAATTGGTGGAACTGGTGCCGCTTTCGACTGGGCGTGGCTGGAGGGCGTCGAGCGGCCATTTGTCCTGGCCGGCGGGTTGGGACCCGACAACGTGGCCGAAGCGATTGAGCGAGTTGCCCCGTGGGGGGTGGATGCATCCTCCGGCCTAGAGTCGACTCCGGGAGTTAAGGATCTCGCCAGGTTGGTGGCGTACGTGGACAGGGCAAAAGGACAATGACCGACATCACCATGCCCGACCGTTCGGGTCGCTTCGGCGGCTTCGGAGGCAAATACGCCCCCGAGACTCTGATGGCGGCCCTCATCGAGCTGGAGTCGGCCTTCAACCAGGCCTGGGCCGACCCGTTGTTCGTCAGTGAGTACCACCGTCTGCTGCGTGAGTTCGTGGGCCGGCCCAGCCCGCTCTATGAGGCGGCCAGGCTGTCTGAGGACCTCGGGATGCGGATCCTGCTCAAGCGCGAGGATCTGAACCACACCGGAGCGCACAAGATCAACAACACCATCGGGCAAGCCTTGCTGGCGGCCCGGATGGGCAAGCCCCGGATCATTGCGGAGACCGGAGCCGACCAGCATGGGGTGGCCAGCGCCACCGCGGCAGCGGCTCTCGGCCTCGAATGCAAGGTCTACATGGGGGCCAAGGACATGGAGCGCCAGTCCCTCAATGTGGTCCGGATGCGGTTACTGGGGACCGAGGTGGTTCCGGTGACGAGCGGGGCCGGCACTCTCAAGGACGCTGTCAGCGAAGCAATGCGAGATTGGGTTGGCAGCGTTGAATCGACCCACTACATCATCGGTTCGGTGGTCGGTCCCCACCCATTCCCGTTGATGGTGCGGGAGTTTCAGAAGGTCATCGGTGAGGAGGTCAGGGACCAGCTGGGAGCTATTCATCCGGACATGATCGTCGCCTGTGTCGGCGGAGGATCGAACGCGATGGGCATCTTCTTCCCCTTCCTGGAGGCGGATATCGAGCTGGTGGGTGTGGAAGCGGCCGGGGAGGGTATCGAGTCGGGCAAACACGGAGCCTCGCTCGGCCATGGTTCTCCCGGAGTGCTGCACGGTGCCAAAACCATGATGTTGCAGGACGAGCAAGGCCAGGTGCACGAGGCACACTCGATCTCGGCCGGCCTCGACTATCCGGGCGTCGGCCCTGAGCACTCCTACTTCAAGGACTCCGGGATCGCCCGGTACGACTCGGTGACCGATGCGGAGGCTCTCGACGCCCTCGACTTCATGTCACAG
>JBPCTX010000301.1:0-3764 GCA_051011455.1 Acidimicrobiia bacterium
CAGCCCACCTGGTCCCCTGACGGGAACCGGTTGGCATTCGTGGCGTCCACTACCGCCGCGGTGGGCGGGCCGGGAATCCAGGCCGGCGGGCGGGCGGCCCTGGTCGGCCTACAGGCCCAAACCGGCCCCGCCGGCTCCATTCATCTCACCCCCGCCCACGGCGGAGAGGCGACGATCGTCGAGGCCCCCTTTGCCCCCTCCTACCTCTACTGGTCTCCGGATGGAACCAGGCTGGCTTTCCTGGGGGTCGACCCGACCACCCAGCTTCAGACTCTGGGAATCCTCGATACAGGATCTCTCGTGGTCGAAACAATCGACACGGGCCAGCCTTACTACTTCGCCTGGTCACCTTCGTCGGACCGCCTGCTGGTGCACGCCGGGACCAGCGATCTCTACTACCTGGGCGTTGACGGCACCCGGGTCGATCTCGACCCGACCCCGGGTGGGTTCTCGGCCCCTGGCTGGCAAGGGAGCACCCAGCTGATCCCGGCCCACGGGTCGGATGGTCCCATCCTCGGCCTGTTCGAAATCGACGGCACGTTGCGGCGAGCCGTGACGCCGTACAACGGCGCCATGGCGCTGGGACTCAGTCCCGAGGAGACAAGGGTCGCCTACATCGACATCCAGCCGGGAGCCAACCCGTTTGGGCTGGGCCCGCTCAAGGTTGGGACGCCCCAGTCGACGATCGACGTAGCCGATCCAGCAGGCGCTTTCTTCTGGAGCGCGGACGGGGCCCGCCTCCTGTATCTGACCCCCGACGTGGCCGGCGATGATTTCCGGCTGCGCTGGAACGTATGGGCCGATGGCCAATCCGTTGCGTTCGAGCCCTTCCTCCCCACCCGCACCTTCGTTCAGAGGTATCTGCCCTTCTTCGGTCAGTACGCCAACAGTCACTCTTTCTTCTCGCCGGACGGATCCGCCTTCATCTTCACCGGCACCATCGCCGGCCGCGGAGAGGGCGTTTGGCTCCAGTCGGTTGACGGATCCGACCCTGCCCGGCTGCTCGGCAGTGGCGAAGTGGCTACCTGGGCACCGTGACGTGAGTCACCGGCAAGCCGCCCGGGCGGGTAATTTGGGGCGGTGACTACCGCTACTCCCGACGCCGCTCTCTTCGCCCAGACCGGGCTGTCCAAGCGACAGGTGCGCGAACGGGTCGCCAAGGGTGAGGTCAACGACATTCCTGACGGGCCGAGCCGGACGGTCAGGGAGATTGTCCGCTCCAACGTCATCACCCGGTTCAACCTGCTGATCTCAGCTCTGCTCGTGGTGATCCTGCTGGTGGCCCCGCTCAACGACGCCCTGTTTGCCGGCGTCATGGTGATCAACACCATCATCGGCATCTACCAGGAGCTCAAGGCCAAAAGGACGCTGGATCGCCTGGCCCTGCTGGCCGCCCCCCGGGCCCGGGTCGTGCGGGGCGGCAAGGTCCAGGAGATCAAGCTCAGCTCCGTCGTGGTTCAGGACGTGTTGGAGGTTGGTCCCGGCGACCAGATCGTGGTGGACGGCCAGGTTCTGACTGCCGCCAACCTGGAAGTCGACGAGTCGCTGCTCACCGGTGAGTCCGATGCGGTCGAGAAGGATTCCGGCGACGAGGTGCTGTCCGGATCGTTCGTCAGCGCCGGTGGAGGCCGCTTCATGGCCACCAAGGTGGGGAAGGACGCCTACGCCGCCCAGCTAGCCGAGCAGGCCAAGAAGTTCACGCTGGTTCGCTCTGAGCTGCGGTCGGGTATCGACTTCATCCTCAAGCTGGTCTCGTGGCTGGTGCTGCCGACTGCCCTGCTACTCGTCTGGAGCCAGTTGAACGCCAGCGAGTCGCTGAAAGAAGCCCTGCGGGGGGCAGTGGCAGGCACGGTGGCAATGGTCCCGCAGGGACTGGTGCTGGTCACCAGCGTCGCCTTCGCCGTCGGGGTGGTGCGATTGGGAAGGCGCCAGGTGCTGGTGCAGGAGCTGCCGGCATTGGAAGGGCTGGCACGCGTTGACGTCGTGTGTCTGGACAAGACCGGAACGCTCACACAGGGCAAGCTGGCGGTCGACGATGTCCAAGCCATCAGCGGTGAGGACTATGGACCAGCTCTAGGTGCCCTGGCGACCGCCGACCCCAATCCCAATGCGACCCTGGCTGCGGTTGAAGCCGCCTTCCCGGCACCCGGCGGTTGGAGGGTCACGGCCAGCGTTCCATTCTCATCTGCTCGCAAGTGGAGCGGTGCCACATTTGCCGGCCATGGCACTTTTGTGCTCGGCGCGCCCGAGGTGGTCCTCTCCGGCCGCCACTCGGAGGTGAGCCGCCGGGCCGAGCTGTTGGCCGTGGAAGGCAGCCGCGTCGTTCTGCTGGCCGGCACCCCGCAGGCGATGACCGGCGATGGCCTCCCGTCCGGGCTGGAGCCGGTGGCATTCGTGTTGCTGGCCGACCAGATCAAGCCGGAGGCTCCCGAAATCTTGGCCTTCTTTGCCGACCAGGATGTGGAAGTGAAAGTCATCAGCGGCGACCATCCGCACACCGTTGGCAAGATCGCCGAGCAGGTCGGTGTGCCCCCGGCCGGCGACCCGGTCGATGCCCGGGCGCTGCCCAATGATGCCGGCGCCCTGGCCGATGTGATGGAAGCTCGCAACGTCTTCGGCCGCGTCACCCCGCACCAGAAGCAAGCAATGGTCGAGGCTCTGCAGTCACGGGGCCACGTCGTGGCAATGACCGGCGACGGCGTCAACGACGTGCTGGCCCTCAAGAGCGCCGACATCGGCATCGCCATGGGCTCGGGCAGCGGGGCCTCCCGCTCGGTGGCACAACTGGTGCTCCTCGACTCTTCCTTTGCCACTGTGCCACAAGTCGTGGCAGAGGGACGGAGAGTCATCGCCAACATCGAGCGAGTAGCCAACCTCTATCTCACCAAGACCGTGTACGCCTTCCTGCTGGCACTCGCCATCGGAGTGGCCGGCTGGCAGTTCCCCTTCCTGCCGCGGCACCTGACCTTGATCGGGACTCTCACCATCGGTGCACCCTCGTTCTTCCTGGCGCTGGCTCCCTCTGCTCGGCGGGCCCAGCCCGGCTTCGTCAGACGGGTGGTCCGGTTCTCGGCGCCGGCCGGTTTGCTGGCAGCTGCTGCGACCTTCTCGGCGTACTGGTTGGCCCGCGACCAGCCCGACGTCAACCTGGACGAGGCCCGTACCACCGCCACCCTGGTACTGGTCCTGGTCGGGCTCTTCGTGCTCGCCATCATCTCCCGGCCCTTCAACGCGACCCGCCGCACCCTCATCCTCTCGATGGGCGGGGTGCTTGCCCTGGTCTTTCTGCTGCCGGCCAGCCGCGAGTTCTTTGCGCTCGACTTCCCACCGATGATTGTGCTGACCTCGGCGGTGGGGGTCGCCGCAATCACCGGGGCCCTGATGTTCGCGGCATTGCGGGCCGTTGAATGGTCGGTGCTGGCCCCGGAGGTGCTGCGCTCGCGCCAGGTGCAGCGGATGGAACGCAAGGTGGAAGTCAAGTTGCAGGAAGTCGAGCTGGGCATCGAAGGCTGGGTACAGCGAACCTGGCGTTCCATCCGCTCCATCTTCACCGGTCACGACGACCTGGAGGAGTAGAGGGCGGCGGCCCACAGCGGACAGCGGGCCATGCCACACCTTCCCTCGAGTTGCGAAGCAACTCGCAAGGAACGCGAAGCGTTCCCCAACTCGCTAGGAACGCGAAGCGTTCCCGACAACGGGCAACAGGAGACGGGAAACGGGTGGGGCGTTTGACATCTGATTGCGGCTGGCCGATGCTTCTCAGC
>JBPCTX010000302.1:0-5485 GCA_051011455.1 Acidimicrobiia bacterium
GGTCACCCCAGCCCCCGGGGTCTCGCAGTGGACGGTCAACACGCTGGAGCAGGCCAGGATCCAGAAGCGGCTCCTCGAGATCGGGGTCGAGCTAGTTCTCTCCTCGGCAGTGTCCGAGGCAACTCCGGACGGCGTGACGATCACCAATGCTTTCACCGGCCGGGAGGCGACGATTGCGGCCGACTCGCTGGTGGCCGTTACCGGGCGGCTTCCGACTGATGAGCTGGTGCAGGACCTGGAGTCACACCGCGACCAGTGGGAGTCGGCCGGGCTGCAGACCGTCCGGGCTATCGGCGACGCCTGGGCCCCCGGCACTATTGCCGCCGCAGTGTGGGACGGCCATCGTTATGCCCGCGAGCTGGATGTCGAGATCGATGCCGATATTCCGCCGTTCCGACGCGAGATCACCGGACTGGCCCGGGAAGCCTGACGGCTAGCCGAGTTGGGAGCGGACCGCCCCGGCCGGGAATTGAACCGTCGCCAGCTGCACGTAGTGCCCGGCCGGGAACGCCACCGCCATCGTGGCAGCCGAGCTGGGGGAGATGGCTACGCATCCAAGACGGTCGGGGCCAAACGTCAGATCGGCGACCAGGGGCCCGGCGGCGCCGGCCGTGGCCTGATACAAACCGATCGATGTGACGGTGGCAATGCGCTGGGCGCTAAAGGAGAGGACACAGGCCCGGCCGGAGGTCGAAATCTCGAGCGTGAGGGTGACGAATCCGTCGGCGTCACCCAACCCGATCACATTGGCGCCGACCAGGCCAAGATCCCAGCTCCTGATCTCCGCCAGCTGGCCCCGCAGCGCTCCACCCGGGTGGGAGGCGGTGTGGGCCTGGACATAGAAGTCGTGCGGTCGCTGCAGCAGTGCCACAGCCGTGGCGGTGTTGGCGCTGACGCAACCGAAGGTAGCCGTCCCTGAGATGCCTAGGTCGAGCGAGATCGGGCCGGTGCCGTCACCGGGCCCCTCGTGGATGTGGGCGGCAGTCACGTTGGTCACACCACCCAGGTCGGCTGTGTAACAAACCTGTCCGCCGGAGGCGACGCTGACGGTGATTACCCCGGTGGCTCCCGGCAGCCCCGGCCCCGGCACCACGCTCGAGCCCGACAGCTCGACCTCGAAACTGGTGGCCGCTCCCGGGATCTTCCCAACCACCGGGTTCCAATCGGCGATCGGTGTGGGCCACTCCTCGTCGGCTCCACCCTGGCTGTTGGCGAAGCGGAGGAACGTCGTGGCCAGGACCGGTCGCACCAGGCCGGGCGAATCGGTCCCATTCCCGGTCCAGTCACCGGAGAACACAGCGTCGTCGGGGATGCCCCAGAAGAACTGGAGATCGGTGGCGGCGATGTCGCCGTCGGGAACCCCGCCGGTCATGGCGTCTGTCATGTAGACCAGGCCGGTCGACTCACGGTGCAGTCCGAAGTCGTCCCTCCCGTCGCCGTTGAAGTCGATGGCAAACGGCTTGTCGCTGGGGACGCCGAAGTAGAACGAGCGCTGGGCGACCCGGGTCTCGTTGAAGTCGTTTACGTAGACCTTCCCCTCGGAGGGCCGGTAGATGCTGAAGGTGTCGGTGCCGTCGCCGTTCCAGTCGCCTGCGATGGGGATGTCGCCGGGGATACCCATGTGCCAGGTGGCAGTGGCGACCCCCGTCTCACGGCGGTCGATGGTGTAGGCGAACCCGTCTGAGGGCCGGTACAGGCCGGGCGTATCGGATCCGTCGCCATCCCAATCGCCCAGGAACGGCAGGTCGCCGGGCACTCCGAAGAAGAAACTCTCGTCGGCTCCCAGGTTCCACAAGCCGGTGGCCGGGTCCACGAATCCAACCTCGTCTGGGGGGTCGGCCGCTCCGGCAGCGGACGGGAGCAGGAGGAGGCCTCCAACGAAACAGGTGGCGATCAGTTTCCGAATGTCCTGGCTCCCTTGTTGCCCAACGTGAGGTTAGTCCCCACCCTCGGTGGTAGTCACCCCGTTCTAGCCCGAGGTCTTGAGGCCTTCCAGCAATCGGTCGATGCGGGCAGTGCAGGTCTCCTCTTCCACCGGCGGCAGCATCTCCACGATCCGCTCCGCTCCCGTGGCAACTGCCACCGCCGCCGGAGAGTCGGGGTTGGCCCGAATGACCGGGGTCCCACCGTCCCCTCCCTCCACTACGAAGGGATCGAGTGGGATCGATGTGATCAACGGGATGCCTAACTCGTCGGCCAACTCCTGTCCGCCGCCTTCACCGAACAGCTTGAAGTGCTCACCGTTGGGAGTCGTGAAGCCCGCCATGTTCTCGATCACTCCGATCACCGGCATGAAACTGCGCCTGGCCATGTCGGCCACACGGGCCGCCACCTTCTGAGCCGTCTTCTGCGGGGTAGTGACCACCACCATCTCTGCCTGGGGCAGTAGCCGGGAAAGGGCCATCTGGATGTCGCCGGTACCGGGCGGCATGTCGACTACCAGGTAATCGACCTGACCCCAGGCGACATCGGTTAGAAACTGCTGTAGTGCTTTTGAGAGCATCAGGCCGCGCCACATGAGCGCTTTGTCCTCGTCATCGACCAGCAGTCCGGTCGAAACCAGCTTCAGTCCTTGCGCGGGCAGGGGCACGATCTTCCCGTCTTCCCCCGCCTCCAGCCGCTCGGTCCCGGCGCCAAGCATGCGCGGGATTGAGAATCCCCAGATGTCGGCATCGAGCAACCCGACGACGTAGCCCCGGTCGGCCAGGGCTAGTGCCAGATTGACGCTCACCGAAGATTTGCCGACGCCCCCTTTACCGCTGCTGACCGCGATGACCCGGGTGGTCGGGTCGATCATGGTCGGCTCGGCTTCCTCGCGGGCCTTGAAGCGGGCCCGGGACATGACCTCGGATCGTTCCTCCCCGGTCATCTCACCCATCACCACCTGCACCGTCTCGATCCCGGGCAGGGCACCGACCTTGCGTTTGACATCGCCGTCGATCTGAGCGCGCATCGGGCAGCCGGCGATGGTGAGGGCGACCGTGATGGTGGCGGTCCCGTCGGCAAACTCGATGTCCTTGACCATCCCGAGCTCAACTACATCGCCCCCCAGTTCGGGGTCGACGACTCCCCGCAGCGCCTGCTCGATGTCATTCGTGGTGGTCATGGCCCGCCCCAGCGTATCGGTGGCAAGACAACTATCTATACAGATGTTTTGCCGTGTGCCGTATACTGTTGCATCCATCCGGACAGGAGACCTGAAATATGCTCACGCTCACCCCACCCGCCGCCGCCAAGGTGAAGTCATTGCTCGAGCAGGAAGGCGATACGTCGCTGGGCCTGCGAGTAGCCGTGAAGCCGGGTGGCTGCTCAGGTTTCTCGTATGAGATGTTCTTCGATGGTGACGTCGACGGAGCCGACCAGGTCGCCGAGTTCGACGGCGTCAAGCTGATCGTTGACTCGGCCAGTGCTCCTCACCTCGAGGGTGCCGAAGTCGACTATCGCGACGGACTGCAAGGCGCCGGGTTCGCCATCAACAACCCCAACGTCAGTCGCACTTGCGGCTGCGGCAGCAGCTTCTCGTAAGTCGGCTTCCAGCAACTCGGCCTTCAGCTTTCGGCCGTCAGCTTTCAGCCAGATTCGCTGGCTAGACGGTCGTCGTTGCCAGATAGGAACTGAACGGCACGTCCATGCCTTCCTCAGTGAGGAACCGATCGACGTGGCCCGCCATGTAGCCAACTGCGGCTGACTTCCTTTCACTTGACAGTGAATCAAACGCCGGTGCCCATGGGGTGGCGAGCATGTGGGCCGGTATGTAGTCGAGAGGCGGTGGCAGGGACACGGTCCTGACGACCCGCTGTATCTCGGGTCGACTGATTCCTGCCGCTTCGAACCAGCCATCGATCTGCTGTGGAGTTGATGACCAGGCCATATCGTCGGGCTTCACATCGCAGAACCGGAGCAGCATCTGGTACATGCCGTCGAAGTACGGTGAATCAGCAAGGTCGCTCCACACGGTCACCGCCATGGTTCCGCCCATTCGGGTGACCCGGGCCATCTCCTTCAATCCTGCCTCCGGGTCGGGGAAGAACTGAACCCCTTGCTGGCTGATGACGCGATCGAATCTCCCTTCGTCATAGGGGAGATTCAGAGCGGAGGCTTCATCCCATCGGATTCCGTCCTGGTTCTCTTCGGTGATCGCCCTTGCCAGGTTCACCATGGCGGCGTTTATGTCGGCTCCAACCACCTGCCCGATGTTTCCGACGAGGGTGGCTGCGACTCTGGCCGCGATCCCCGTTCCACACGCCACGTCGAGCACGACATCGCCGTCCTTGACTGAGGCCGTCAGCGCCTCGGCGAATGGATGCATGAACCGCTCGGTCAGTTCTTGATATCGGCGCGGTGCGCTGTCGTCGACCTGGAAGCCGGATTCGTCGCTCATAGATCCTTCGTGTGACCGTGCGACTGTACCGGCAGTCGTCCGACCGGCGCCGCGAGCGGCGGCATTACCCTGCCTGGATGACCAAACAGATCCTTTCCACCCCGTCCGCTCCGGCCGCTCTCGGTCCCTACTCCGTGGCCGTTGAATCCAACGGCCTCGTGTTCTTCTCCGGTCAGATAGCTCTTGACTCCGATGGCAACCCGGCCGGCAGCACTGCCGCCCAGGCCCAGCAAGTCATGGAACAGATTGGCGGCCTGCTTGCCGACGTCGGCCTCAGTTACGGCGACATAGTGAAAGCCACGATCTTCCTGGCAGACATGGGTGACTTCGCCGCCGTCAACGAGGTCTATGGCGCCTTCTTCGGCTCCGAGCCCCCCGCCCGCTCAGCAGTAGAGGTCGCCGCCCTACCCAAAGGAGCGGCAGTGGAGATCGAAACGATCGCGACCCGATAGCCCTTCGTTGCCGGATGCCGGATACCGAGCAGCAGTAAGCAGTAAGCAACAACCTGGTGAGGCCAGTTTCTGGCTGACAGCTGATGGCTGATGGCTCTCTGCTGGTGGCTGTTGACCTTAAGCGGTAGGCAGCAACCTGGTGAGGCCAGTTTCTGGCTGATAGCTGAAGGCTGATAGCTGGCAGCTAGAAGAAATACCGACCCTCGAGGCCGTCGGGGATCTCGTCGTGGTCGATGGGTAGCTCGTAGTAGACGAAGGCCGGCTCCAGGATCTGCTCCTCTAGCTCCTGAAACGGATTCCATGTGGAGCCGGGCGGCTCGGGTCGAGGAGCATCGACAGCGCGAAGAACGCCGCCCGTCTGAGTGACCTTGTCCTCAGTTGAGCGGCGTGGCATCGAGTTCCCCTGTGTCAGACCAGGGTTATCGGCAGCAGAGGTCCCGAGCTTGAATCGACCGCTTTGCCTCGTCGACCGATCGGCAATAAGCAGTAGGCAGCAAGCAGCAAACAGCAAGCAGTAAGTGTGGGATCGTCCGCTGTCCGCTGTCCGCTGTCCGCTGTCCGCTGTCCGCTGTCCGCTGTCCGCTGTCCGCTGTCCGCTGTCCGCTGTCCGCTGTCCGCTGTCCGCTGTCCGCTGTCCGCTGTCCGCTGTCCG
>JBPCTX010000303.1:0-4064 GCA_051011455.1 Acidimicrobiia bacterium
GCGGTTTCAGACAGCGTGGTGCTGTCGGTGCGCATATAGGTGATGTACCCGTTCTCGTAGAGGCGCTGCGCAATCGACATCGTGCGAGCGGCGGCGAACCGAAGCTTGCGGCTGGCCTCCTGCTGCAGAGTGGAGGTTCGGAAGGGGGCGGCCGGTTTCTTGGTGTAAGGCTTGCGTTCGACCGAGCGAACCGTGAAGTCGGTTTCCTGCAGCTCGCTCGACAGTTCGGTGGCCGCCGCTTCGTCCAGCAACACCACCTCCTTCTTGGTGGTGAGCTCTCCTTCGAGCGAGAAGTCCTTACCGGTGGCCAGGCGGACGCCGTTCAGGGTGAGCAGCTTGGCGCCGAACGAGCCCTCTTCCTGGCTACCGGGCCGGGTGGCGAAGGTTCCCTCCAGATCCCAGTAGGTGGACATCTTGAATTGCATGGGCTCGCGCTCGCGCTGAACGATGATGCGCACCGCCGGGCTCTGGACCCGGCCCGCCGAAAGCTTGGGACGAACCATCTTCCACAGCACAGGCGAGACTTCATACCCGACCAGTCGGTCGAGGATGCGGCGCGCCTCCTGGGCATCCACCAGGTGCCGGTCCAGGTCGCGCGAGTTGTCGATCGCTTCCTGGATCGCAGCGGGAGTGATCTCATGGAAGACCATCCGCTTGACGGGAACCTTGGGGCTGAGCGTCTCCAGCAGATGCCAGGCGATGGACTCGCCTTCGCGGTCTTCGTCAGTAGCCAGGTACAACTCGCTGGCGTCCGACAGCAACCCCTTCAGTTTCTTGACCTGGTCCTTCTTGTCCTTGGGGACCACATAGAGAGGCTTGAAGTCATTCTCCGTGTCGACCCCGAGGCGCGCCCACGGTTCCGACTTGTACGACTTGGGCACTTCGGCGGCGTTGCGCGGCAAATCCCGGATGTGCCCGATGCTGGACTCGACAACGTATCCATCACCGAGAAACCCCGAAATAGTCCTCGCTTTGGCGGGGGACTCAACGATGACGAGCGGTTTCGTCAATGAAGCTCCTGTGGAACGGCGACAGTTCTACGGGCTATTACGGCCCGTGTCAAGGGGCGACAGTATCCCGCTGCTGGTCTAACTCGCGTTCTTTACGGCCAGTTCCAGTCCAGACCTGAGCCGTTCCACGACCCCATCCCAGGTATGGGAGGCCTCCATGAAGCTGCGTCCGCGCTCTCCCATGTGGCGGGATCGGACCGGGTCGGTCAGTAGCATTTCCAGCGCCTCGACCAGTCCCTCGCGGTCGTGGACAACGAATCCAGTTCGACCCGGCTGCACCGTTTCGGGCGCTCCCCCGGACGCGCCCGCGACCACCGGCAACCCGGTCGCAGCCGCTTCCAGGAACACAATCCCGAGGCCCTCCTGCTCCAGGCCAAGCCAGCGATTCCGGCACGGCATGGCGAAAATATCCATCTCCCGGTAACGACCGGGGAGCTCCTCCCAGGGGATGTCAACGTGGAAGTCGACGGGAAGGTCGAGGGTTTCGGCCACCTTGCGAAGGCGACCCTCAAGCCGGCCCCGTCCCACGATCTTGGCCCGCACCTGATAGCCGCGTGATCTGAGCTCGGCGACGGCGTGAAGAACCTCGGCCTGGCCTTTGCGAGGTATGAACCGGCTTACGCAGCCAATCACCAGATCATCGGTCCAGCGGCCCTCGGCCGGGTGATAGGTGTCGAGATCGACACCGATGCCAAGGTGGGTCGTTGGTTGCTTGGTGATTCGCTCCACCTTGCCGGCGGTCCAGCGGCTGTTGACGAAGACACAGTCGGCACTCTTGAGCGGTCCGGCCAGCAACTGCCGCGACCCTGGGAAAGCAGCCGGCACCGTGACCTCGGCGCCGTGAGCGATGACCCCGTAGGGAACTCCCAACGACTCCCGAAGAGCCGGGCCGAGCGTGGGGAGCGGATAGGGAGCACCAAACAGAATGACGTCTGGATTGAACCGCTCGGCCTGATCCTCGATCCATGACCGCGCCTTGCGGGTCGGCCACAAGAACCGCCACTTGCTGCGGACGACCTGCGCGTCCCGTTCGGCCTTTTTGTCCTTGCCCGCCAACACCTGCACCGGCCCGTCGTAGCGCTCCACCAGGTTCCCCAGGTACTGCTGGATTCCTCCGGGCTTGGGGAGATAGTCGTTGGTGATGAGGAGCAATCGCATCAGATCCACCGCAGGTGCGCAGCACCTGCCAAGCAACCCGAAGGGTTGCCGTAGTCGTTGGTGATGAGGAGCAACCGCATCAGAGCAGGCTATCGGCAACTGGCTATCAGCAGTCAGCTATCAGCCAGAACGCGAATCCCACCAATTCGCTGCAATGCGGGACAAGCCGCTTTCGACCCAGACTGCGGAGGCATGGCGTGGGGGCACCGTGAATCGCCAACGTCAGCTAGGAGATCCGCAACGCCTCGGTTGGTGAGAGGCGGGCAGCCCGGACGGCGGGATAGAGGCCGGCGACGGCGCCGATCAGAAGCGCGGCGGCTAGGCCGCCCGCCCATGCCAGCGGTGGGATGAGAATCTCCCACCCTTTGACATTGGCGTAGATCCCCGTCACGAGAACTCCGAGGGCAACGCCGCCCACACCGCCCACGGTTGCAAGCAGTAGCGCCTCACCGAGAAACTGGGTAGCCACATGCCTCTTGGTCGCCCCGAGAGCCCGGCGCAACCCGATCTCGGCCCGGCGCTCCAGGACCGAAATCACCATGACGTTGGCGATACCGACTCCGCCGACCAGGAGGGCAACGGCGCCCAGCCCTAGGAAGAGGGCCGTGAAGGCATCCTCGGCCGCCTCGCGGGCCTCCAGAGCGTCGCTGGGGCGCTCGACCTCCACTTCCTCGGGTGCCTCGGGGTTGGCGGTAGCACCCAGTACCGCCATCACATCCTCGACGTACTGTGGGTCGGTTCGCACATAGATGGATGTGGGCACATTGTCGTCGTTGAGGTAGGTGGCGGCAGCCTCCATCCCGACCATGGCCGACCGGTCGAGGTCGGCGCCCAGCTCGAACTCATCGAGAATGCCGATGACCGAGAACCACTGGCCGCCAAGCAAAACCTGCAGAGCGGGATCGAGGTCGGTGATCCCCATCCGTTCGGCGGTGACCGAACCAAGCACCACAGTCGGATAGGCGGAGCTGGCCTCGTCGTGGAAACGGCCCTCCGCCACGGAACCTCCCAGGGTCTCGAGCAAGTTGATGTCGACCGCCTGAACCGTGATCCCCCCGGTCTGGCCTGATGGGATGAAGTCGCTCCGGTAAGCGCTGGCGCCATCCACGACGCTGACGGCGCTCGTCGTCTCCACCGGTGCGATGCGGGCGATCATCTCAGCCGCGGTGTCGGGCAGTTCACCGCTTCCCCGGCCGAAGCCCTGGCCGGCCTCCACGGTCAGCAGGTTGGTGCCCAGGCGGTCAAGTTGGGTGAGGAGGTCGCTCTTTGAGGATTCGGAGAGGCCGAGCACCGCCACCATCGAGGCGATGCCGATCATGATTCCTAGCGCCGAGAGGGCGGCTCGCAGTTTTCGAGTCTTGAGGCCGACGCTGGCCGTCCGGGCGATGTCGGCGACGTGAAGTTTCGAGGGTCTGAGCTCCGAAGCGGTTCCGGTTGTCACGTCTGCCGTCCGGCGTCATGCTCGATGAGCCCATCGCGCAAGTGAACGGCGCGGGGAAAGTGGGCCGCGATCTCGCGGTCGTGGGTGATCGCCACAATTGTCGCCCCGTCGGCGTTGAGCTCTTCGAGAAGGGCAACGATCGAATCACCGCTCTTCGAGTCGAGGTTCCCGGTCGGCTCGTCGGCCAGCACGATCGAGGGCCGTCCGACCAGGGCTCGAGCAATGGCGACTCGCTGGCGTTCGCCACCGGACAACTTGGTTGCCACATGGTCCAGGCGTTGTGCCAGACCTACCCGCTCGAGAGCGGCTGCCGCCAGCTCGCGGCGCCGATTCAATGCAATGCCCGTGTAGAGCAGACCGTCGGCCACGTTGTCGAGCGCCGTGTATCCACTCAGGAGGTGAAACTGTTGGAAGACGAACCCGATGTGGCGAGCCCGCAGAGCCGAGGTCTTGGC
>JBPCTX010000304.1:0-4879 GCA_051011455.1 Acidimicrobiia bacterium
TTCCTCTTGTGGGCAGTGGTCGTCGGTGCGTGTGCGAACTCCGACGGAACCAGCACAGAGGAGCGCTGGGGAGAGGAGGCCGTTGACTTCCTCGGCGCTTGGGCCACGGCGTACACCTCGGGCAATGCCTACGAGATCCTGGACTTCTACGCACCGGCGGCGGTCGTTGAAGACAGAACCGGTGTCTTTCGCGATGCCACTCCGTTGATACAGACCGTCCTGCGAGGCAACACGGCCAGGTTCGAGCGCGAGGTGCTCGAGGTGTATGTCGGAGGTGAGAGCGCGGTGGCCACGATTCTCTGGCCCGACTACACGGCAGAACATGGCGTGGTGGTCATGAAGCTCGATGATGGATACATCGCCTCGGAAACCATCTACCTGGACGGCGTCTCGCTCGCCACGACGCTGCGGAGCGACCCGGCCACCATCGGTGCCTACGAGTCGCTTCAGAGTTCCGTAGCGGCGGCCTGGACGGTTGGTGACCGCTCGCAGCTCGCTGCCCTCTACGCACCCGATGCTGTGATCACCGACGAACTGACCGGCGTAGTGACTGTGGGACGAGAAGAGATTGCTTTGCTGGCCGACGTTGAGCAAGAGTCATGGGCCGCGGCGTCGATTCCCGGACCCAGCACCACCCCTGGTCTCTTCCTTGACCCGGTTTCCTACGGCACGGATCCGCGACGAGCAGTCGCGTTGTTTGAGATCACTCAGCCCGACGGATGCACATTCCGACGAGCCGTCGGCTGGTCTATGGGCGAGGCGGGCATCAAGGAAGAACACCGATACGCCGACGTGGCGACGATGAGGGGTTGCGGGTCTCTCGCCTTCCAGGGATGGTGGACGGGTCTTGGCCTGCCCGGACCACGGGATCAGGTCGAAACCGGGGCGGTTTTCGCTGCCGAAGACAGGCGCATCTCCGTCCGCAACGGAACGGACCGCCTGGAGGAACTGGTGGAGTGGGGCCTGGACCGGTTCGCTATCGCCGGGCTCGATGAGCCGCGAATTGATTCGGTCACATTTGAGCCGTCCCGCCTATGTGAGGGTGTCTCCGGACGGGTGCTCGAGGTGGGGAACGTCCTTGACCTGGTGCTGTGCATCGACGAAGGCGACTTGTGCGAAGAAGCACCCACCTGCCAGACCAAGTCTCTGGGAGCCCGCATCGGGATGCTGCACGAAATGGCCCACGCCTGGATGCTCGACGAGGTTGACGACGAAACGAGGCAGGCCCTGCTCGGGTTGTCCGGTCGTGTCGCGTGGGCCGATGACAGCCTGCCATGGGGTGACAGAGGGGTGGAGTATTCAGCCCAGATCATCGCCTGGGGACTGGCTGACGAAGCAACACCCCTCGTGGAGTTGGGCAGCCCGGAATGCCGGGAAGCACGGGAAGCCTTCCACTTGCTGACTGCCACCGACCCTGCCCGTGGGGGCGAGCTCTGCAGACCGTAATCCGAATCGACCTATCAATCCCGCGGTACAAACCCCTCTATCTCTGGCAGCGCACTTCGCTTGCGCAATCGACTGATGATGAGCCAGGACATCGCCCCCGCCAGCAGGAACGGAAGTACTGCCACCCACCAGGCGTTTCCGTCGTCGGTCGGTGCCGCCTCGGTCGGCAGGAACGGCTGGCCCTCCAGGTCGACGAACTGAAACCCGGGCTCGACCTCAGCTTCCACTGCCACGAACACGTCCTCACCATCGATGATGGCCGGAAGCAGATCCCACTCGAGGACCCCATCGGCGAGGACTCGATCGGCATTGTGGACACTCACCGATCCGGGCACCTCGACCTGGAGCACGAGTGAGAGAATCTGAGAGAGATCCCCCGGCACTAGTGAGAGCAGCCGGGCCCGCTCGAAGTCAGGCACGTCACGGGTACGGCCTTCCATGAGCAAGATCCCGTCCTCCAACGTCAGGACGACGTCGTCGAGGATGCTGTCTCCGGATGCGAGTTCGGTGGCGACCTCGTGCGGGTCAAGCCCGGGGATGGTCACCCTGATCCCGTGCAAGCCACCGCGCTGGAACTGCTCCGGTTCCACTCCAACTGCGGCCACCGGCAGCGCTTCCGGATCGATGAACTCCGACAGCGCTCGCAGTACTTCCTCGGGGGTGTCATCGAGGTCACCGATGATGGCCAGCGCCTCGTCATCGAAGGCGAACTCGCTGATCACAGTGGCGGTCCCCTCGGGTGAAATCCGCAGCCGAGTAACCGACTCACCGCGACAGGCGGTCACCAACAAGGTGAGGGCTGCAAGGAGAATTGGCAGTGTTCGCCGCATGCCCGCGAGCGTAACGGGCAATCGGTGTTGTGAGCACAGTCAGTTGATGAGCGTTGCCGTCCCCCACACGATCATCACGACGCCTACGACAATCAGCCAACGGGCACGGCCGACCCGCAACTCACCAAGCCCCTCGGGCCGCTTCCCCTGGCGGTGGTGCCAAAGAGCCAGTCCGTTCCCACCCACCAACGCTGCGCCCAGGGCCAGCACCAGCTGCGGAAAGAGCGCCTGGATGTCGAAGGGGTCCATAGCTCCATTCTTGTCGATCTCTCACGTAGTACCTCGCTGTCGGCTGTCGGCTGTGCGTGGAGACCATCCCGAACTCGCTACGCTCGGCCACCCTTCCCTGAGGGAAGGCATTCATGGCGTGATCAGCAAGAATGGGATAGATGACCCAGGATTTTGAACAGCGGCGACGCCAGCAGGCTTATGAGCAGGCGATAGACCTGCCGCCGAAGGAACCACTTAGCGTCGACCAGGTCGAGACGATCATTCACCGGGCGGTCGAACTACAAGTCGATGATGACCTTTCGCTTCCGACGCTCGACGAGGAGGCTCTGCACCGGGTAGCCGAGGAACTGGGGATCGAGCCCGGGCATCTACGCCGGGCGATTGCCGAGGCGAGGACAACCTTGGAGCGGCCCGATCCGGGTCTGTTCGATCGGATCTTCGCCCCGGGCTCAATCACCGAGAGCGCCATCGTCTACGGCGACCGGGAGTCGGTGGAGTCACGACTGGGCGACTGGATGTCGCGCCAGGAAGGATTGCGGTTGCGACGCAAGCTGATCGACGGCGGCGTGTGGGAGAAGGACTCCCACATGCTCACTCGGATCCGGATGGGGCTGAGGATGGGCCGCGGGTCGCGAGTACTCCGTAACTCTCGCAAGGTCACGCACCGTATCCAGGCGATACGCGACGCGGAGCAAGCTCTGGCCCTGGAAGCGGAGACCCATACGCTCAAGACGGTTGGCGCTACTGCCGTCGCCGGCCTGGGGGCAGTCGCCGCCGCCGGAGCCGCCTACGGGGCCGCCAGCGGAGTACCCGAGATCGCAATTCCCGCCGCCGCCGGCGGCTTTCTGCTGGGCAGCGGCGCCATCATCATGGGCGTCAAAATGTGGCTAGGCCGGGTGAAAGACGCTCTTCGCCGAGCTCTCGACGGCGTGTCCAGCCCGCCTGCCACCGTCGACAAGGACCCCCTGGACCGCCAGCTCAAACGTCTGCGTCGCAGTCTGCGCGAGGCTCGTGAATTCCGCGGACGCAACCGGTGGGTGTGAGGCAGAGAGTCCCCTACCGCTGACCCTTCGGGTCAGCCGCCGAACCGGCAGGGTTCGCCCTTCCCCTCGGCTGCGGCGGGAGTTGCCCCCCTACCCCAGCGGCTCCGCCGGGGGGACTGACGTTACAATTGTGCCGTTCGCGGGTGTAGTTCAATGGTAGAACACGAGCTTCCCAAGCTCGGGACGGGGGTTCGATTCCCCTCACCCGCTCGGCCAACAGCGGAGTACCAGTGATCTTTTCCGATCGCACCATGAAAGAAGCGCTCGCCGAGAAGCGGATCCAGGTTGATCCCCTCGCCGAGGCCAATATCCAGCCGTCCAGCATCGACGTCCGGGTCGACTCCTACTTCCGCACTTTTGAGAACCACCGCTACCCCTATATCGACCCTCGCACCCCGCAACCCGACCTCACCACTCAGGTTGAGGCCGACGAGGACAACCCGTTCATGCTGCACCCCGGCGAGTTTGTGCTCGGGTCCACCCTGGAGGTCGTGAGCCTGGCCGACGATGTAGTGGCCCGCCTGGAGGGCAAGTCGAGCCTGGGACGGCTGGGACTCCTGATTCACTCGACGGCCGGGTTCATCGACCCCGGCTTCTCCGGGCACATCACCCTGGAACTGTCCAATGTCGCCACGCTCCCCATCGCCATCTACCCCGGGATGAAGATCGGCCAGGTGTCCTTCTACGAGCTATCCACCCCCGCCGACCACCCGTACGGGAGCAGTGAGGCCGGCTCCAAGTATCAGGGACAACGGGGCCCGACCCCGAGCCGGGTGCATGAGGACTTCGGCTAGCCGTACTCGACTCTGACGGCAGATTCGAAGTGGATCCCGACCGGGTCGCCCCCCTACCGCTCGCCTTCGGCGATCGGTACCTTCCCCCCGAAGGGGGGACTGACTGATTACAGCCGTTGGCCTCTATCCGTGCGAGCGCCGGGGTGGCTCAATTGGGGGTTGGAGAACGTCTCCAGAAGAGAGGTTGTAAATGCATCTCGAAATGATGCGCACCTACCCGGTTGCCGCCCCCGATGCCTTTGAGTACATGCGGCGGTTCAAGCTGTGGCCGAAGTGGGCGGGGCTCCACCAGATCCGGTCGAAGGGCTCGAAGTGGGAGAAGAAGGGCGACGTCGTCCACTTCGTCTACCAGCCATTCGTACCCGTTGCGTTCGCAGGCGAGATGGAGCTGCTCGAGCTGAAGAAGGACAAGCTGGTCAAGGGTCTGTTCCGCATGCCGGGCATCGACGAGGCAACGATGGCCTGGATGTTCGCGCCGGCCGGTGACAAGGCTTTCACGCTCAAGATCGTTCTTGACACACCCGAGTTGGACACC
>JBPCTX010000305.1:0-6894 GCA_051011455.1 Acidimicrobiia bacterium
GACTGGGCGGGCGCTACGCCGTGGTCGATGCCATTCGATCCTCCATGCTGGACCAGGCCGAGAGGCTGGCTCACATGGCCCATCAGGAAACCGGCCTGGGACGTCCCGACGACAAGGTGATCAAGAACCGGCTTGTCACCAACAAGGCACCGGGGCCCGAGGACCTCGAGCCGATGGCGGTGACCGGCGATGCCGGAATGATGGTGACCGAGTGGGCGCCGTTCGGTGTGGTGGGAGCCATCACTCCGACCACCAACCCGACATCCACCATCATCAACAACACCATCTCGGTGATCTCGGCCGGCAACGCCTGCGTGTTCAACGTGCATCCCAGCGCCAAGAAAGTCTCGGCCGAAAACATCCGGCTCCTCAACCGCGCCATCGTCGGGGCCGGCGGTCCCCCCAATCTCATCACCGCCATCCCTACTCCCACCATCGCCAGTGCCCAGGAACTCATGCACCACCCCGATGTGCGGGTGCTGCTGGTCACCGGCGGACCGGCAGTGGTGCGGGAAGCTCTCAAGACCGACAAGCGTGCGATCGCGGCCGGGCCGGGCAACCCACCTGCAGTGGTTGACGAGACGGCCGACATCCAGAACGCCGCCCGTTCCATCGTGCTGGGGGCCAGCTTCGACAACAATCTCATCTGCACCGACGAGAAGACCACCATCGTGGTGGAGAGCGTCGCCGACCGGCTGGTACAGGAGATGGGCCGCAACGGCGGCTACGTGTTGAAAGAGCACGAGCTCCGCAAACTGGAACGGGTCATCTTCGAGGAGATGGGACAGCCCAACAAGCCGGGGGTCATCAACCGCAAGTGGGTGGGCCAGGACGCGGCCGCCATCCTGGCCGAGATCGGAGTGCAGGTGGATCCTGCTGAGATCCGTCTGGTGGTGGCCGAGGTCCCCAACGAACACAGTCTGGTCTGGACCGAGCAGATGATGCCGGTGATGCCGGTTACCAGGGTCCAGTCGATCGACCGGGCCATCGACCTGGCCGTGAAGTCCGAGCACCGGTTTCGGCACACTGCCTCCATCCACTCCACCAATGTGGAACGCATCACGCGGATGGCGGTGGCGATGAATTGCTCGATCTTCGTCGCTAATGGCTCAAACTTTTCCGGCCTGGGAGAGGGTGGCGAGGGCTTTACATCCTTCTCCATCGCCAGCCCCACCGGCGACGGCCTCACACGACCCCGCACCTTCTCCCGAGAGCGCCGGGTCACCGTGGTGGGTGCCCTCCGGATTGTGTAGCCGCCGGTGAACCCCGCCCTGGCTCTGATCGAATTCGACTCCATCGCGGTCGGAATCGAGGCAGGCGATGCCATGGTCAAGCGAGCTCCGCTCGGCCTGATCCAGTCCGGGACCGTCCAACCTGGCAAGTACATCGTCCTGATTGCCGGTGACGTGGCCAGTGTTGAGGAATCTCTTACCGCCGGTGCCGACCTGGGAGGGGAGGCCATCGTCGACACCGTGTTTCTCCCAGACATTCATCCCGATGTTGTGGCAGCCATGCAGGGAACACGGAACTACGGCAACGGCGAGGCACTGGGGGTGATCGAGACCAGGACGGTGGCAGCGGTCATCGAAGCCGCCGATGCTGCCGTCAAAGGAGCAACCGTCACAACCGCTCAGATCGAGATGGCCGACGGCCTGGGAGGCAAGGGTTACGTCCTTCTGGGCGGCATCCTGAGCGAAGTCGAAGCCGCCGTTTCGGCCGGCGTCGCGGCCCTGACCGACTCCCAACTGATCGCCAGCGTCGTCATCCCCCAGCTCCACGAGGAGATGCGCGATGACGTCGTTGCCAGTGCCTGGTTCCGGGAGCGGGTGCAGAAGGGCGAGCGGGCATGAAGCTGGGCAGGGTGATCGGAACCGTGGTGGCGACGGAAAAGACTCCCGACCTGGACGGCGTCAAATTCATGATCGTCCAGATGCTCGACAAGCACCAGCAGCCGTCGGGCGAGCCGGTGGTGGCTGCCGACGGAGTCCACATGGCCGGGCCCGGTGAGCTCGTGTACGTGGTCGGATCACGGGAGGCCGCCCAGGCGATGCCCAACCCCTTCGTTCCGGTCGATCATGCCATTGTCGGGATCGTCGACGAAGTGAGCCTGGCATGAAGATCGGCCGGGTCGCCGGGACTGTCGTCTCCACCATCAGTGCTCCCATCTTCGACGGCCGCAAGCTGCTGCTGTGCGACCTGACTACCCCCGAGGGCGAACCGACCGGCGACTACATCATCGCCGCCGACACCATCGACGCCGGAGTGGGCGATGCAGTGTTGATCCTGGATGAGGGCAGCTCGGCTCGCCAGATCGTGGGCGAGCCGGTCGCGCCGATCCGGGCCATGGTGGTCGGGATCATCGACGAGGTCGACCTGCCGGCCGGCTAGGCGCCGCCGTCCTCCAGGACCATGAATCGGTCACTGCCGAGCACTGCCTCGGAGGCCGTGAACTGTTGGGTCTCGGTGAACCCGCAGCCCGACCAAACTCGCAGAGCTCTCTGGTTCAGAGCAGCGATCGTCACCCGCAGGGGTCGTTCCTCGAAGGCCTCCCTGGCGAATCCAATAACCGACCGGACAAAAGCCGACCCGAGGCCCCGACCCGTCAGCGACGGCTTCATCCCCAGGCCGATGTCGAGCCCGGCTCCGGTGTAGTCGCCGCCGGGAACCTGGGCGTCGGTGCCGAAGGTCATGAACCCGGCCAGCTCACCGCCGGCTTCAATCACGTGGCAGTTGGTGGCCGGCCGTAGGAAGTACTCAACTGCGTCATCGACGGGCTGGGTGATGTCATAGACGTCGTACGGGGCCTGATGGCGCCAGCCGGCAAAGACCCGCACATCGGCGGCCGTCGCCGGCCGAATTGAGATCTCAGGCATCGGGAGGGATGTATTCGATGCCGCCGCGCGACCGGCCGGCAACCTGCAGCACACCGGACTCGCGCAGACAGTACGCCACCTCCTGGGCCAGGTGGCGGGTTCGACCCAGACCGGTGGCCAGGTCGGCAGTCGTAAAGGGGTCGGGGAGGCCGGGGGGAAGCAACCGCAGAAGGTCGACCGGAGAGTTGAACTCTTCTCGCTCCAGGATGCCCACCAACCGTCGCTCGGCGATTCGCCAGCCGTTACGTCGCCAGGCTCCCGGGTCGGGCCGCCGAACCTCCTCTTCCTGTACCAGCAGGACCTCGAGGGTCAGATGGGGATGGCTGAGGAGCGACGGAAACGACACCAGTTCGGCACATACATCGGCCACCACACCGCGTTTTGGTGACTTGCGGCGCGACACCTCGACCCCGGCGTCGTCGATCTTGCGAATCCACTTCTCAGCCGCCACCGGATGCACCAATCGCACCGGATGAGAGTCGAGCAGACGGTCAAGCTTGCGCCTCATCGACGAGAACCCTCTGGTCTGGATTTCTATCAGTACGTCGTCGCGCACCAGGTCGATCACAAAGCCATCGACCCCCACCTCCAGCAGATCGCCATCGGCCCGGTACCACTCCTTGATGGCCGCGTGGAGGTGTTGCTCGCGCAGAACACCGATTTGCCGATCCGTCATAGGTGGCACCCTATCCGGGAACCGTCAATTGGCGGCTCCACCCGCCACCCGAAAGCCCGCCCACAGCAGGGCGGCGCCGAAGAAGAGGCTGAGGGCGAAAGCCGAGGTGTCCCCTACGGCGAAGAGGCTGCCGCCGAATGCCGGGAACACACCGCCCAGCACGATCAAGGCGTTGCCGGCCACCAGTCGCCGGTTGCTCTTCCAGAAGCGCACCGCCGACCAGGCCGCCAGCCCGACCAGGAGCAACGTTCCGACCACGTTGAACAACAGGGCATAGAAGCGGGGCCCGGCCGGCCCGGCGGTAGCGATATCTGCGAACACATCCGATCCCGCCGGGATGCCCGAGTCCGGGAGCGGGGCGACGAACGGCGCCGTGAACGTCACGAACAGAGCGAACGCCCCTGCCAACGAGAACCACTCCAGCAGGCGCCGACCGGCGGTCGCGCCCAGCACCAAATAGGCCGAGCCGATGCCGAGAAACGGAACATTGAGAATGGCTCCGAAGCCGTAAAACAGCCGGAACACGACCGACGACCAGCCGAAGACCAGCCCGATGACCAGCATCCAGCTGGCGGTGGCATAGAGGCACATGGCGATCGCCCACGCTCGCACGTGGGGCCGGGCCCGGCGTCGGTACGAACGGAGCAGATCCACCAGCAAACCGGTGGCGGCCGCGGTCGCCAGCAAGGCGAGTGATTCTTCCATCGCCGGTGACGCTACGAGGCCGGGGAGGCGGGAACCAAACCGCCGGCGCTAGCGTCTGGCTTGCATGAGCGACCCAATCATCAGCGCAGCCGGTCTCAACATGGCTTTCGGGCAGGTCCAGGCGCTCAACAACGTCGACTTGCAGGTGCCGGCCGGACGGATCGGACTGGTGGGGGCCAACGGAGCCGGCAAGAGCACGCTCATCAAGATCCTGCTGGGGATGCTGCGGCCCTCGTCCGGTGCCACCCAGGTGTTCGGCACCAGCGCCCAGCAGCAGCCGCTGGCAGTGCGATCCCGCGTCGGTTACATGCCGGAAGGTGATTGCTTCCCACCCGACCAGAGCGCTGCCGACTTCGTCTCTTACGCAGCCGAATTGGGCGGGCTCCCGCCTACCGAATCCCGCCAGCGGGCCTCAGAGGTACTGACCCTGGTCGGACTGGCCGAAGAGCGCTTCCGCAACCTGGGCGAGTTCAGTACCGGTATGAAGCAAAGAGCCAAGCTGGCCCAGGCGATAGTCCACTCCCCCGAGCTGGTGCTGCTCGATGAGCCGGCCTCCGGCCTCGACCCCGACGGCCGCGAGGACATGCTCAACCTCATCAACCGGCTGGGAACGTTCGGCATGAGCGTCGTCTTTTCGTCTCACGTACTCGGCGACATCGAGCGAACCTGCGACTGGGTGGTCATGCTCAACGAGGGACGCCTGCTTCGCAATGAGCCGCTGGCCACGATCCGGGCCTCCAACGCCGTCCAAGTGGTTGTGCTGGGCGATCCCGAACCGGCGGCAGCCGCACTGCGATCCCGGGGCGCCCGGACCACCGTCAAGGAGCGGGCCATCGACGTGGAAGTGGACGACGGTGACCCGTTTGTGTTGATCCGCGATGTGCTGGCCGAGACCGGCACCGGGCTGCGCAGCCTGGGCGCCAAGGAGACCACCCTGGAGGACGTCTACCTGGCCGAAGAGGAGTTCACAGGATGAGCTCCGAAGGCGCAATCTTCGATCTCGACTACCGCCGCTACGAGGGCGAACGGACCGGGCGCAACAAGATCCGCCTGGCCATGGTGCGCGACGGCGTGCGCAAGGTGCTCGGTCTGCGCCGGCGGGCGAGGCGGAAGATACTTCCCTGGGGCCTCATCATCCTGGCGTTGCTGCCGGCGGTGGCCATCGTCGGCTTTCGGGTCTTCACCGAGGGTCTGGGGGCTGACGAGTTGCTCGAGGACCTTATCCCCGGCCACGCTGATTACTTTGGGTTCACGTTCCAACTCACCTTCTTGTTCATCGCCCTATCGGCGCCCGAACTGCTGATTCCCGACCGCGTCAGCAATGTGCTGACGGTTTACGCCTCACGCCCCCTTACGCTGACCGACTACCTGATTGCCCGGGTCGGCGCCCTACTCCTGGTCGTGCTGGGCTTCACACTGTTCCCTCAGATCATCATTTACCTGGGCGGCGCAATTCTCTCAGGAGGTTTCGTAGATCACGTCACCGGCAACCTCGATTTGCTGTGGAAGATCCCCGGTGGATCGCTAGCAGTGTTCGCTACCCAGGCGGGAATCGCATTCATCATCAGTGCCTTTGCTCGTCGTCGCGGACTGGCGGCCGGGTTCTACATCGGATTCACAGTCATCTCCGGCGGGATTGCCTTCGCGTTGGCCGAGAACGTCAATCGCTGGTTCGCACTCATCGACCTGCAGTCGCATGCCATCGTCCTCATCGGCAAGATCTTCAGCGAGTCCGACTTAGGCCGGGACACCGCCCTGGTTGAGAATCACATCTCGCCATGGGTCTCATTGTTGATGGTGATCGTCATCGCAGTCGCCGCCGCCGGTTTGCTCTATCGCCGCTACCGGAGACTGATGTGACCTCCCTCTCCCCGGCCTTCGTCTCCAATCCGACGATCGAAATCAATGAGGTCTCCAAGTGGTTCGGGCAGAAGGTGGCGGTGTCGAACGTCTCGTGCTCGTTCGGGCCCGGCATAACAGGTCTGCTGGGCCCAAATGGGGCCGGCAAGACCACGCTGCTGCGGATGATGGCCGGCTTGAGTCAGCCGTCACGCGGGAACCTGACCGTGCTTGACACGAACCCGCGGCGCGACGTGTCGGTGTACCAGCGAATCGGACTGGTGCCCGAGGACGACGCCGTTTATGGATTCCTGACCGGCCGCGGTTTCGTCGAGTACGGAGCCAGGCTGGCCGGAGTCAAGAACCCGTCGGCGGCGGCCACCCATGCAATCACCGCCGTAGGAATGGACGATGCCGCCGGGCGCGCAATCGGTGGCTACTCCAAGGGCATGCGCCAGCGCATCAAGGTGGCGGGAGCACTGGTCAACGACCCCGAGGTCCTCTTCCTGGACGAACCGCTCAACGGTGCCGACCCGGTACAGCGGGTACGCCTGATCGAGTTGTTCCACCGTCTGGCGGAGGAAGGCCGGACCGTTGTGGTTTCCTCGCACGTGTTGGAGGAGGTCGAGAAGATGGCGAACCGGGTCATCGCCATGGTGGATGGACGGTTGGCGGCTGCCGGCGACGATGAAGGAGGCCAGCCAGGCGCCGGCCAGCTTGGCGGTGGCGATTACCTCGCGGCGTATGGGGCGGAGGGCGAGGTAGGAGATTGTCTTGTAGGTGCGCTCATCCCCCAGGGAG
>JBPCTX010000306.1:0-3398 GCA_051011455.1 Acidimicrobiia bacterium
GCCCGGACCATCGCGTCCTCGTCGACGTGGGGACCAAACGCAACCACCCGGACTCCCTGACCAGACAAAGTAGTGATGGCCTCGTCGGCGTCCGAGTGCGTCGGGTCAACGAAGGCAATTGCCGGCCTCACCTCGGCATTGCCCCTCCCCCAGACCACCATTTCCAGCCCGGCTCCGTTTACCGCATCCTCGAACTTGCTTCTGTCCATCAGATCGCCCGAAACCACCAGGACGGACAACCCACCGACCACCTGAGGCGCCAGAGCCCGGGCCTTTTCCACCCCCCAGGCGAGGTGAGCCTGGAACGCCTCCTCCCCGAGTACCGAGGATGAGGCCGGGGCTATGCCGAAGATATCTCCCGGGAGAGCGGCAACGCTGACGGGATCTCTGAGCACTGGCTTGGCTCCGGCCTCCTGCAATGCCTTGGTTGGGCCCGTCATGGCCTCCTGCACCACCTCCAGAGGGGACCTCCGCTGGCGGGCGTAGGGAAGCTCCAGAAGGGCAGCCAGCTGAGCGTCCAGCCACTGCTCGGCCGCCCGCACGATGTCGGCGGAGATAGCCGGGAGGCCACGTTGCTCGAGAATCTCTTTCAGATAGGGCGAAAAAGAGCCGACGAAAGCCGAATGCAGAGCAGAAGCTGGCGCGTCCATTTTGCGAGCCTATCCACGGCTTCGGAGCAGCCGGACCCTAGGGTTTCTCCGATCAGGCAAAGGAGGAGTGTGAAGCGGTTCGCGCTCATCGCACTGCTGGCCATCGCCGCCAGCGCTTGCACCATCGACGTCAAGCTGGGTATCGACCTGAACCCGGATGGTTCCGGGGTGATGGACGTCGAGATCGCTACCGATGAGGAGTTTCTCGACCTGTACCGACTCACCGGGCGCGAGTTCGAGGATCTGATCGCCACCCGCGGCTCAGAAGTCGGGCTTGCCTTCACGGTGGTTCCCGGTCCCGTTACTCGCTTCACCGCCACCAGCCCGCGTGTCTCTGCTCAAACGCTCGAGAACATGCTGGAGGAGCTGGCTCCCGGTATTGGCGAGGTGACGATCTCCCGAAACGAGACGACCCTTGAGTTCGACGCCAGCCTCAACCCGCTGACCAGCATCGACGACATCGCTCCCTACTTCTCCGAGCCCGACTCCGATCCCGGCCAGTTCACAAATGACGCCACGGTCGTCGTGAAGCTTTCAATTCCCGGCGAAGTTCGGAGCTCCACCGGCTCTGGATCATCCGGCTCCGAGCTGACCTTCACGGTCCCCTTCGCCGAGTCCGACAGCCGCCTTTTCGCCACCTCCATGCTCGAGAAGGAATCCCCGACGATTCCCTGGGTGCTGATCCTTGTGGTCGCAATCATGCTCCTAGCCCTTGCCTTCCTTCTGTTGGTTCGCTCCCGCTTGCAGGATGACGACACCCACACCACCAGCCCTCTCCGTTCCACGGCGACTCCCGAACCAGAAACGAAGGCGGCCGCTCCCGAGGATCAAGAGGTCGGGCCAGAGTCAACTCCTCCTGAGGACCAGCCCGTGGCTCCCCCTGTCACGGCCAACGACGGTTAGCCGCCGAAGACCTGCACCACCATCAAACCCAGCGGGCCCTTGACGGCCGCCAGCCCGACCGACGTGAATCCAGGATCGACGATGTTCGCATGATGAGAGGGGCTGGCGACCAATCCCTCATGAGCTTCCGAGGAGTCGACCGCCAACGCCAGGTTTTCGCCGGCTCTGCGAACTGTGACACCGGATCGGTCCAGGCGGTCGGAAACCGTCCCGGTCGCCGGCGAGTCGTGCGAGAAGTAGCCCTCGGTGTACATCTCACCGGCGTGAGCGGCTGCGACGGCAGAGAGCGCGTCGTCATAGACCAACGGCTCAAGGCCCTCCTCTTCCCGTTCCTCGTTCAGGCTCTCGAGCAGGTCCAGGGCCGCACCCGGATCGGGACTGAGAGAATCGGGATCGGCAGCCTCGAAATCCACCCGGTCGTCTCCCTCGACGATTGCGCGGCGGGAGCCAATCAGATCGTCCAGGCTGAGCAGGACGCCGATCACCCGGTCGCCCGAAACCTGGGCAAATACCGACTGGGGCATTCCGGCCGGGTCGGTGAGGGTGGCGGCTACCGCCGATTCGTCTAGCTGCTCGGCGACGACAGGAGGCAAACGGAACAATGACACAACCGACAGCGCCAGCGTTGCCACGAATGCCCCCCAGGCGAGGGCGAGGCCGGCCCCGGTCAAGCGGTTGCCCAAGGCAAGTCCGGGCAGCCTGGCAACCCGGTGCAGGTAATGGGCGACAACGGCTGCCGCCCCGCCCACCAGCGTGAAGAGCAACAACCCACCGATGATCCGAGAGACCGTTGGGCTGGAGCCGATGGTTCCCGAAACGACTGCTCCGGCCGCGGGGCTCAACCGGAACGCCACCGCCAGCCCCACCAGGACACCGAGCAGATCCATGGCCTCCTTGACGAAGCCACGGGCCCAGCCGCGGATGAACAGGAACACAAAGAAGCTGCCGAGGAGGAAGTCGAGCACGGTGAGTTTTCGGTTGGGAAGTTGAACTGAGCCTAAACCCGATAAGGTCGATTTTCGCGTTTTCGAGTCGAGCTAGCCCGGCGCATCCTTCTCGTCGGACCCCTCGTCCTCGACGCCGTCCCGGAACCGCATCAGCACCATCTCGCGGGTGGGTTCATCGTCGATCAATGCCTCCCGGGCTTCCTCCCAACTCTGACCCAGCACCCGGGTCCGCCACAGGTGGCCGGAGATGATCTTGATAACGGCCACCGTTGGGACCGCCATCAGGACGCCAAACAGGCCCCCGACGGCCCCACCAGCAAACAGAGCCAGGAGGACGGTGGCAGGGTGCAGGCGCACGGTTGCCCGCAAGACAACAGGGCTGACGAAGTTGTTGTCGATTTGCTGGACGATCAGCGCCACCAGTGCGGCCCACAACGCCTTGCTCGGATCACCCGACGTCAGGCCGGCCAATGCTCCGAGGGCGCCCGCCACCCAGGGCCCGACGAAGGGAATGATGTTGAAGAAGCCGGAGATCATCCCGATCAGAAGCCAGAACGGAAGGTCGATGATCCAGAACCCGATGCTGGTCATCACCCCAACTATGAAGGCCACCACCAGCTGGCCCCTGACGAAGCCGCCAATCGCCGTTGAGATCTGGACGAAGAGATGGATGGCCTCATCCCGCCAGTACTCGGGAACCAGGTCACGGATCCGCTCGCTGACCGACGGAAGGTCGAGCAACAGATAGAAGGCGACTACAGGGGCGACCAGCGCCACCAGCACCGCTTGAAAGATGTTGAGGGTCCAGTCGGCCACCGTCCCCAGTTGACCGCGAATGGTGTCCTGATTGGCCGGATCGGAGAACCAGTCGGACACTTCCTGTCCGGTGGGCAGAGAC
>JBPCTX010000307.1:0-8806 GCA_051011455.1 Acidimicrobiia bacterium
CCATCCCTTTCATCCCGACCGGCGACACCGGGGGGGACGAGGGCCCGACCAGTGCCGACCTGCTCCAACCCGGCAATACCGCCACCGAGTCGAGCCGGCTCCGATACCTGACCGACGGCGACCCGGCCGGGCTGGCCAACGGTGGGCTCATTGACCTACCCGACGGCAGCCGACTCCAGGTGTTTGTGAGCCCGTTTCCTCCCACCGAGTTCAGCACCGACATTGAGTTCCTACTCACAAGTGAGGCTGGTGACCCGATTACCGATGCGGTCATCGAAGCCGAGTGGGACATGATCATGGTGCACGGACCGTTCCAGTCGACGTTCCGGCACACCGCAGCAGGCAGGTACCAGACCGACACATTCGATTTCTTCATGTTTGGCCCATGGCAGCTCGCCATGACCATCGATCGCCCGGCGGGCTCGACCAGCGTCAAGCTGGCCGTCTATGTCTGGCCCGATTGAGACTCTGAGAGAGGAACCCAGATGACCACAGACCTCGATCGCCCCGACCGCGTTGAGCAGGCCCCCGAATCGGCCGACCCCCCTCTCACGGCCCCGGCACGACGTTCCACCCGACAGGTGCTCCTTTTCGCGGCGGTCCTCCTTCTGCTCTCAGCCGCCGCTCTCATCCTCTTGATGACCGTGACGTCCGGCCCGTCGGGGGGAGACGACGTCCAGACCATCGGCCAGACCGAAGTGGCGGACATCCTGTTGCGGTCGGAGACCAGGGACGACCTGGACCTCGAGCTCCTCTACTCCCCCTCGTGGTACTTCGAGTGGGCGGCCCGTGATGAGCCGGCCACCAACGGCGAGCCGACGCTTGCCTTCTTCATGTTCGAAACGGTGCACGAGGGCGAGTTAGAGGCACCACCGGCCGTCGCTCTTGTGACGGAAGCCGGCTTCTTCCCGCCTTCGGAGATCCTCCTCGTCAGCGACGCTCCCCATCATCGGGTGCAACAGCTGCTGTTCCTCGCCGATTCCGACGGGCAGACGGTGATCGAGGAGGGCGTCGAGCCGCTTGTCGTCGTCACCACCGACACCACCGGGTACCAGATGGATTTCGAGTGGGAGCAACCGATGCCCAATGGCCTCGGTGTCCTGAACACCACCAGCTTGAGCGAGGGTTTCCGCAGCTCGGCACTCTCAATGGGAGCGATCGTCGCCATCTTCGGGGGCATGCTGACCGCCCTCTCCCCCTGCCTTCTGCTGCTGGCCGCCTACTACACGGCGGTTCTTTCCGGGACCGCTGCCGCCACATCGATGGACCGAGCTCGCGCTGAACGCCAGCTTCTCAAGACCGGGCTGTTCTTTGTGGGCGGATTCACCGCCGTATACACCGCCGGCGGAGTGGTGGCCGGATATGTGGGCGAGAACGTACAACGGTTTGAGAGCGTTGGGGACTGGGCCAGGCCGGTCTCGATCATCGCCGGGATCGCAGTAGTCATTCTCGGGGTTCGAATGGCTGCCACTGCCAGGGTGCCCATCGCCTGCAAGCTCCCCGGATTCAATCGACCCATGCAACAGGAAGGCTGGATGGGATCGGCCCTGATGGGCTCGACGTTTGCGGTCGGCTGCCTCTCTTGCTTCAGCGCCACGGTGCTCACTGCTCTGCTCATTTATGCCGGGGCGGCCGGATCGCCCATTGCGGGTGGCCTGGTCATGTTCATGTTCTCAGCCGGAGTGGGCGTGATGTTCCTGGTGGCAGCGATTCTGGTGGCCAGAGCCGCCCCGCTCGCCACATGGCTGAGCAAAGCGCAACCCGTGATCGGCGGGGTGAGCGCGGCAGTGATGATCTTCTTCGGCGTACTCATGATCACCTACAAGTTCCATGAAGTCACCGGCTACCTGTTCCAGCTCTGGAGCTAGCCGGCATGGTCACGACTACCGCCCCACCAGAGGTCTCCGATCCGCGCTCCAGGCTGGTGTCGAGCGCAGCCGAGCTCATCCACGCCGGGAGCTACCGGGCAGTCGGAGTGAAGGCGATTTGCGAGAAGGCGGGGGTCAAGAAGGGAAGCTTCTACTACTTCTTCCCGTCCAAAGAAGCACTCGTCCTCGATGCCCTCGACTCGATCTGGGAGGAGTTCGAGAGAGACGGCCTCCGCGCCAGCTTCGATCCCGGCTTAGCGCCACGGCAACGTATCGAAGCGATGTTCGACCATGCCTACCAGACCCACAGCCGGATCCGGCGCCGGACCGGCCACGTCCTCGGATGCCCATTCGGCAACCTGGCAGCCGAAGCTTCCACTCTCAACGAGCCGATCCGAGATCGCGTGTTGATGGCATTCGCCGAGTGGACGGCACTCATCGAGGAGACCATAGAAGAGGCCCTCCGGGCCGGTGAGCTCGACCCGGCGCTGTCGGCCGAAGCAACAGCCTGGTCGCTGCTGGGAACCCTGCAGGGGGCCCTCCTGCTGTCCAAGGCTGCCAACGACACCGGTTGCATTCGCGTTATCGGTCGGGAGACGGTGGAAGCACTCTGGGGTGGTGCGGTCGCGTGACCGTAGATGTGTCCCCCAAACGCCAGGAGGCGGTGAAGCGACCCGACAGGTGGCGGCCATCGCCATGGGTGCTGCTGGTCGGAGCCGCCCTGGTGGTCGGAGTGCTGGCCCGCATGCTGGTCTCGGGCGGCGTCGGCAGCGGCTTCCTCTCCAATCTGCTCCCCTGGATGGACGGGACGTCGGTCACGCTGTACTTCAGCGATAACTCAAGCGACCACCTGGTTCCTGTCTCACGAACGCTCGATGGTGACAACGACTCGGCGGAGGGGCTGCTATCCGCCCTGCTGGGTGGTCCCGCCGAGGGAACCGGGCTGGAGAGTCTGCTCCCTGCCGGCACGGAGCTCAGGTCGGCCTCCGTTGACGGTGCGGTGATCCGTGCCGACCTGTCCTCCGCATACCTGGACGGACGCACTCCTCTGACAGATACTGCCCTTCTCCAGTCAATGGCGTCGTGGCCCGGGGTATCTGAGGTGAGGCTGACAGTGGAGGGAGCTCCGCTGACCGTGGACGCCGCCAGCCGGCATCTGTCGTTCTTCTACCACCCGGCCCGCGCAATGCTGGTTGCCGAGCCGGTAGATGCCTCCGGCCCCCGCGACATCCTCAACACCTACCTGAAGGGCCCCGGGACCGACGACCTGGTGGGGTTGCCGCCCGATGTTGAGGTCCTGGGATTTGAGACCGGTGGGGGCAATGGTCTCATCAAGATCAACATGACCTACACCCCTGCCGTGCGCGAGTTCGCGACCAGCGACGGGGACGGCATGCGCCGGGTGCTGGAGGGGCTGATCGCCACTCTCACTACCGGCTTCCCCGACACCCAGTATGTCTATCTGGACTTCGAAGGCCATGCCACGCTTGGACTGGGCCAATGCGCCAACCTGCTGCGCCGGGTGCAGCCTCCCCCGGAGACGCTCAACGACGAGCGCCTCCTCAGCCCGGCCCCGGGAGCATGACCATGGACCCGGTCTACTTCGACAATGCGGCGACCTCCTGGCCAAAGCCGCCCGGCGTCCGCACCGCGATGGATGAATACTTCGGAGCCGCTGGTGGGAACCCGGGCCGGTCCGGCCATCGAATGTCGATCGCGGCCGCCCGCCTGGTCGAAGATGCTCGGGCTCTCTTGGGCCGGCTGTTCAACGCCGGTGATCCGTCCCGCATGATCCTCACCAAGAACGCCACCGAAGCCCTCAATCTCGCCATCTGCGGTCTGGCCGGCCCCGGAGACCACGTCATCACCAGCAGCATCGAGCACAACTCCGTTATGCGTCCGCTGCGGTATCTCGAGTCCTTCGGGCTGGAGCTAACCACGGTGGAGTGCTCACCGGAAGGAACCCTCGATCCCGCCGACGTGGCAGCCGCCTTCCGGCCCAACACCAGACTTCTCGTCACCCTCCACGGCTCAAACGTGCTCGGGACGCTCTTGCCGATTCAGAATCTGGCCCAACTGGCCGCTCAGAACGGCGTCCCCTACCTAGTAGACGCCTCGCAGACGGCGGGGGCGGCCCAAATCGATGTTCAGTCTCTGGGTATCGGATTGCTGGCCTTCCCCGGCCACAAAGCCTTGCTGGGCCCCACCGGCACCGGCGCCCTCTACATCCACGAAGGTATCGAACTAAAACCGATCATGTGGGGTGGCACCGGGAGTCGCTCCGATCTGGAATTCCAACCCGACTTTGCTCCGGACATGTACGAGAGCGGGACCCTCAACGTGGCCGGCCTGGCCGGCCTGGCCGCAGGCATCCGCCACATCCTGGACATCGGAATCGAGTCGATTGAGGCACACGAGCGCAGCCTGGTTGGGCGTTTCCTGTCCGGCGCCGCCCAGATTCCCGGCCTCACGGTGCACGGCCCGCCCGGTCTGGACGAAAGGTGCGGAGTCATCTCTTTCAACGTGGATGGGTTGGCGCCTTCGGATGTCGGTGTCGTGTTGGACAGGGACTTCTCCATCCTCAGCCGGGTCGGGTTGCACTGTGCCCCCGGAGCCCATCGCACCATCGGTACGTTCCCAACGGGCAGCGTCCGCTTTGGTTTCGGTCCTTCCAACACCGAATCGGAGGTCGACGTCGCCCTCGAGGCTCTGAGCGAACTTTGCGCCTGGGCGGACGATCGCTCGCAACCGGATCGAGCGGGCCGTGCCTAGCTCACTGGACGGGTTGCTCAGCTTCTTCGCTTCGCATCACGCCATCCGGGCCGAGAAGGTCATGCGGGATGCCGCCATGGAGGTGCAGCTGATTCCGGGTCCCAAGGAGCTCAGTCCTAACTGCGGGGTGGCTCTTCGCTTCCGATACGACGAGCGTGAGGCCGTCCTCGCGTTGCTCACCGAGGAGCAGGTCACCATCGACGAGGTCCACCTCTACCGGCCATCCACCGACGATTGGCGCACACCGCGGCGGGGGCTGCGCACCCGGAGCTTCAAGCTGGGTCGCCGGACGTGACTCGGTCGGCACCCGGCTCCGTCAGGCGACGGGCAGTACGCATCAACGGCTGGCAGGCCGGCACAGTGATGGCGCTGGCGGCGGTGGCGGCGGGCTCATTCTTTGAGGTCCGGCCTCCAGATGCCTACGGGATCTGCATGTCATGCCATGGCCGCGACCTGGTCAACTGGGTAACAAATGAGGCCTTCACGACCGACCTCACTGTCTCTCAAGTCTCACTGGTCTTCCCGCTGCTCACCACGATTGGCGTGCTGATCGGGGCCCTAGTGGCGGCAATCACCAGTGGCGAGTTCCGCTGGAGGATGCCCCGCAAGCCACTCAGAAGCTTCGTCGTCGGGGTGCTGGTGATGAATGCTGCCCTGGTGGCGGCCGGCTGCTCAACCCGGCTGGCCCTCCGGACATCAGCCGGCGACCTGCTCGGCCTGGCCGGGTTCGGTGCGATGGTGGCAGGAGTGATCCTGGCCACCTACTGGCTGCGATGGAGGGCCCTCAGATGACGGTGGCGGCGGTTGCCAGCCTGTTCGTTGGCGTGGTCATTGGGTTTGTAGGGCAGCGATCGCGGATGTGTTTCGTCGGCGGAATTCGCGACTGGATCCTGGTCCGGGACACCTTCCTCTTGAAAGGGCTGATCGCTTTCCTGCTGGTCGGCTGGGTCGCCTTCCCTCTCAGCGGCCTCATCGGCGGTGCGTCTCCCGGTGACTTCAGCAACCCCGTTCTCACCACTCTGCTGCTGGCGATGGCAGGCGGATTCGCGGTTGGGGCTCTTTCCATCCTTGCCAACGGGTGCCCGTTCCGCCAGCACGTTCTGGCCGCCCAGGGCAGCGTGAGCTCGATGGTCTATTTGGTCGGGTTCCTGACCGGTTCATTCGTGTTCCACCTGGCTCTGGCACCGTTCATCAGCGACTATCTGCCTTGAGGCGAGGCGGGTTAGTTGACCGTCCGGCGATAGACCCGAACCGCCAGAGGGACGAACACTGCCAGGATCAGCCCCGACCAGAACAGCGACAGCAATACTCGGCCTTCGACGGTCTGCCCGGGTAGCAGCGCTCCCTCTCCCAGGATCAAACCGCGCAGAGCGTCAACCGCCACTGTGACCGGCTGGTGTTCGGCGAAGGTGCGCAACCAACTTGGCATGGTCTGGATGGGCACAAACACCGAGCTGGCGAACACCAGCGGAAAGACCGGAAGGAACACTGCGGTTTGAGCCGCTTCCGGGTTCTTAACAATCAGACCGATCGTGGCCATGATCCATGAGAAGCCGAACGAGAACACCATCGCCAGGGCCAGGCCGGCTATCAGGCCGGCGAAACTGGTCTGGTACCGGAATCCGATCAGGACGCCAACCACCAGCATCAGTGTGATGACGAAACCGTTGCGGATCAGGTCGGAGAAGGCCCGCCCGGCCAGCACCGCTGAACGCGCCATGGGCAGCGACCGGAAGCGGTCGATAACGCCCTTCGACAGGTCCTCGGTCAGGCCGAGGGCGGTCTGGCCGGCTCCAAACACTGCTGTCTGCACCAGCAATCCTGGTATCAGCCAGTTGATGTACTCCCCACCAGCCGCCGCCGGCAGCGATCCGCCGATGGCACCGCCAAATACGTAGGTGAAAAGCAGGAGGAACATGATGGGCTGGATGGTCGACAGGACGATCAGCTGGGGAAGTCGCAGGTTGCGGAGAATGTTGCGCCGGGTGATCACCAGGATGTCGCGCGCCGTCTGTGGGAGCGAGGCGGCGACCCGACCAGGCTTGCTGGGGGCGGTTGCTGTGGTCATGACTTCCTCCTGCGTCGGCCACGGCGGCCGTTCGTTTGCGGTTCTGCCTGCTCTCGCTCGGCCTTGTGCCCGGTCAGAGTCAGGAAGACATCGTCGAGGCTCGGCTTGTGCAGCGCGATGTCGTGCAGTCCGATGGCAGCGCCGTCGAGAACCCGCACCACCTCGGTCAGGGTCTTGGCACCCTCGGCCGCCGGCACGGTGATTTCACGGGTGAGCTCGTTGAGTTGGGGCTCGCTGCCACAGATCGCCCGAAGCGAGTCCATCGTCTCGGCCAGGCGCTCTTCAGGAACGCTCAGCTCGATCACGGACCCTCCCAGCGTGTCCTTCAGATCGTCAGAGGTGCCCTCGGTGATCAGGCGGCCCTCGTCGATGACGGCTATCCGATCGGCCAACTGGTCGGCCTCATCGAGATACTGGGTGGTCAACAGCACGGTGGTGCCCCCATCAACCAGATCGGTGATCAACTCCCAGACATCGATACGACTGCCCGGATCGATACCGGTAGTCGGCTCGTCGAGAAACAGGACCTGGGGGCGTCCCACCAGCGAGGCTGCCAGGTCGAGACGGCGCTGCATCCCGCCCGAATAGGTCTTGACCTGCCGGTCGGCCGCTTCCGACAATCCAATGCGTTCGAGCACCTCGCCCGCCCGGCTGGTCGATTCTGCAATCGAGAGCCCGTAGAGGCGGCCAACCATCTCGACGTTCTCCCGACCGGTGAGGTAGTCGTCGACGGCGGCAAACTGGCCGGCCAGGCCGATACGTGTCCGGGCCGTCTTGGGATCAGCCAGCACATCGACTCCGGCCACCTCCGCGGAGCCGGAATCGGGCCGGAGCAACGTGGTCAGGACCCGGATGAGGGTGGTCTTGCCGGCCCCATTGGGGCCGAGCAGTGCGTAGATGATCCCGGACTCGAACTCGAGACTTACATCATCGAGCGCCCGGACCGTATCGCCGAACACTTTGGTGATGCCCTCGACGCGGACTATTGGCTGAGACATGGCTGGCGACCCTTCGGTGAGGAGGGGAGGTTAGACCTCCGCCGCCGCCAAGCCGCTGATTCGGGACCCCGCTATCCGCCGCCCGTCAATCCGAGCGGATCCCTCCACTCCGGAAAGTCGGGTGCCGTCTCTTCCAGGCTCCGCAAATAGGCGGTGATGGCCTCAATCTGTTCGAGAGTCAGTGACCCGCCGAAGTCAAGGGAATATGCACCCATCTGGGTGCCGGGCACCCCGACCGCGATCAGGGCTGCGATTTGCTCGTTGGTGGCTGCTTCCAGGAACTGCTGGGAGTTGAGCGCAGGAGCGGTACCTCCGGTGCCCTCGATCCCGTGACAGGAAGCGCAGTTGGAGGCAAACAGTTCGGACCCTTGCGCGGCCAGGTATCCGGCCTGGGCTTCCCGATCTGCCTCCCGGTTGGCCGGCTCGAAGAACCGGTAAACCGGGAAGATGAGCGCCATGGCCAGCATGATGCCAACCCCCCATGCCATCCACTTGTTGGTCGACCTCTCCAGCTCCTCATCGAAAGCGCGCTCAGGCATGATCTCCTCCACAGCGCGGGCCGAGCAGCGGTTCGTTGATCGTTTCGGTCCCGGGAGGTGCCCCTTGGATGGTCGCGGAAGTGTCGATCTCGACGACGCCATCAACGATCTCGATCTTGAACCGGTCCATGCCCCGGGGAGCCGGGCCCGTCACATGCTCGCCGGCCCGATTGAAGAAGCTTCCATGGCAGGGGCACTCGAATTGGCCCGAAGAGTCACAGAAGGGAACCCGGCAACTCAGGTGAGTGCACTTCTCAGAAATGGCTACGACTTCGTCGTTGATCTTGGTCAGGTAGGCGCGCGCCTCTGGGATCTCCAACACCGTATTGGCGGGGACCGCATCGGCTGAGATCGTCTTGACCTTGGCCGCGAACCCGGCGCCGAGACGAGGACGAAGCAAGTCCCAGCTGGTCCAGACCCCGGCCGCGGCCAGCAATCCAAGCCCTGCTTTCCATCCCTTGGCCAGGAAGGCGCGTCTGTCCAGCGCATCACTCATAGCTCACCATGCCATTCCTCCCACGGCCATACCCAGGACCAGCTCGGCCCCCGGAAAGCGAATCC
>JBPCTX010000308.1:0-17994 GCA_051011455.1 Acidimicrobiia bacterium
AGGGCGGTCTGGGCCTGGTTCGACATGTCCTCTTTGCCGCCGAAGGCGCCTCCGTTTGAGACCAGTTCGACGGTGACCTGGTCGCGACCGATGTCGAGCACGTCGGCAATCTGATTCCGATCGTCCCACACTCCCTGACCGCCGGAGTAGACGGCCAGCACTCCATCGTCGCCCGGCACCGCCAGCGTCGACTCTGGCTCCAGGAAGGCGTGTTCCACTCGCTGGGTGTGGAAGGTCTCGTGCACCACATGTGCTGCCCCGGCCAACGCCTCTTCGACGTCGCCGCGGTTGTAGACCGAGCGAGACAGAACGTTTCCGTCCAGGCCCCATACCGCGTCCTCGTCGGATGTGAGGGCGGCGTCTGGATCGGCAAAGGGCTTGAGGACGTTGTAGTCCACCTCAACCGCCTCGGCGGCCCGGCGGGCGATCTGGACCGACTCGGCCACCACGATGGCCAGCACATCACCGAGATAGGAAGTACGGCCACCTTCGGGGATGAACACAGGCCAGTCCTCATGGATGATGCCCACCCGCAAAGCCCCCGGCACGTCGGCGGCGGTGTAGACGGCGATCACGCCCTCGATGGCCAGTGCGGGACCTGTGTCGATGCTCAACACATCGGCCCGGGCATGGTCGCTCAGCTTGAGGGCGGCATGCACCATCCCCTCCGGGCGCATGTCGTCGACGTAGCCGCGGTCCCCGAGCGCCAACTCGGCCGCTTCGTACTTGGCCCCCCTGGTGCCGAGCCCGGCGGGGAGGCCGACCTCCGGTACCTGGTCGTCGCGCAGCATCTCGATGGCCTCAAAGATCTTGGTGTAGCCGGTGCAGCGGCACAGGTGACCGCCCAACCGGCCGGCGGCCGTCTCCCGGGTCAGGTCCTTGCCTTTCTGGTCGAGCAGTGCCTTGGTCCTCACCACGATTCCCGGCGTGCAGAAACCGCACTGCAGAGCTCCGGCGGCGGCGAAGGCGGTGGCGAGGCGAGCCCGTTCCTCGGGAGGGAAGCCCTCGAGAGTCGTGACCTCCTTGCCCTCAGCCTTCTCCATCCCGACCAGGCAACTCTGGATTGCCTTGCCGTCGAGAAGCACTGTGCATGCTCCGCAGTGACCGGAGGGCGAACAACCATCCTTGGGGGAGGTGATGTCGAGCTCTTCGCGGAGAGCTGCCAGCAGGTGAGGATGATCGGAGCGGACCGAGGCGGTCTCTCCGTTCACGGAGAAGCTGGTGGCATCGGTTGGTGTCATCGTCATCTGTGTCCTCCCCAGTTGCTGCGTCGATTGTATTCCGCCTCGAGGCCGGTCGAAGCGGAGGTGGGTGGCGGTAGCCCAACCCTCGGCCCACGGTTACTTTTCGCGGTCCAGAAACCCAGTGTCCAGCTTGGGCCTTGAGGGCATTGCATGTAACATGCAGATTAGCCAGATGGACTATCTCCGCCCAAGCTCGTGGGACGATGCGATTGCCCTCAAGACCGAGGATCCCGCCGCGCTCCCCATCTGTGGAGGGACCGACGTGATGGTCGAGGTCAACTTCGACCGGGTCCGTCCGGGTGCGCTGCTCGATCTCTCTCATCTCGAAGAGATTCAGGGATGGGAGATCGCCGGCGACAACGTCCGGCTCGGAGCGGGCGTCACCTTCGCCGAAATCATCGGCAGCCTGGCCGACGAGCTCCCCGGTCTGGCAAAGGCGGCCCGCACGGTTGGGTCACCTCAGATCCGCAACCGCGGCACGATCGGAGGCAATCTCGGCTCGGCCTCTCCCGCAGGCGACGCCCACCCGCCTTTGCTCGCTACCGGGGCCACCGTTGAAGCCGAGTCGCTCAGAGGTACCCGGGAGATCCCGATCGCAGAGTTCTTCACCGGCGTGAAGAGGACCTCACTCCAGCAGGATGAGCTGATTCGATCGGTCGTGGTTCCGCGTGCAACCGGCCCCCAGGAGTTCTCGAAAGTAGGGGCCCGCAACGCCATGGTGATCGCGGTGGCTTCCTTCGCCATTGCGCTCAACGGCCGGGACCGGAAGGTCGGGACCGGAATCGGGTCGGCCGCTCCCACCCCCGTGTCGGCCGCGGCGGCCGAAGAGTTTCTCGAGGAGGAACTGACCAGAGGCGGCCATTGGGAGCAGCGGACAGCATTGAGTCCGCAGGTTCTCGGCCGGTTCGGCGATCTGGTGGCCGGAGCGGCCGACCCGATTGATGACGTGCGGGGCACCGCCAAATACCGACGGCACGCCCTCGACGTGATGGCGCAGAGGGCACTCGGGTGGAGCTGGACTGCCTTCCAGGGGGAGCCGGTCAATGCAGGTTGAGCTGAACGTGAACGGTGAGTCCCGGACTGCCGAGAACGTCTGGGAGGGCGAGAGCCTTCTCTTCGTCTTACGGGAGCGCCTGGGTCTGCGCGGTTCGAAGGATGCCTGTCTTCAGGGAGAGTGTGGATCGTGCTCGGTGTACCTGGACGGTGACCTGGTGTGCTCCTGCCTGGTTTCTGCCGGCCAGGCCGACGGTTCGAACGTGGTGACCGTCGAAGGCCTCGGCTCGGTTGAGGAGCCGGGCGACGTGCAGCAGGCGTTCATCGACGAGGGGGCAGTTCAGTGCGGCTTTTGCACACCCGGATTGGTGGTAGCTACCCATCACCTGCTGGAGGACGCCGTCGACCCGTCCGACGATGAGATCCGCGAGAGGTTGGCCGGCAATCTGTGCCGGTGCACCGGTTACGAGAAGATCCTGGCGGCCGTCCACGCCGCCGCGGCCGCCCGATCGGATGCAACGTGAGCAAGCCGATCCTCTCCAGGGTGGAGTCCGGAGGCCTGCTGGCTGATCGCGCGTACGAGAGGCTGGTACGGGCCATCCTCGGCAATGAGTTGGAGCCGGGTGAGCCGCTCAGCGTCCCGGAACTGGCCCGCCAGCTGGAGGTCAGCCGCAGTCCGGTACGTGAAGCCGTCCAACGGCTGATAAACGACGGTCTGGCAGTTAGCTTGCCCCGGCGAGGGGCCGTGGTGTCCGAGATCCACCCCGAGGACTTTGACCACCTATTCGAGGTGCGCGAGCCGCTGGAAGGCCTGGCGGCCCGCCGGGCGGCTGAAGTCATCACCGACTCTGATCTCGAAGACCTCCAGGAGATTCTCCGGGCCCACGAACGGATTCTCAGCGAGGGGGAGGAGGGCTCACAGATTGAGCTGGACATGGCCTATCACAGAACCATCCGTGAGATTGCGGGCAACGAAGAGCTCAACTCGCTGTTGAATCGCATACAGATGCGTTCCCACCTGGCGCTCATCACACTGTGGCGTCGTGAGGCCAGCTCCCGTCTTTCGCTTGAGGAGCATTGCGCCATCCAGTCGGCCCTCGAATCCAGAAACCCCGACGCCGCCGAACTGGCCGCGTGCGAGCACATTCGCCGGGTGCGGGCCAGGGTGGTCGACTCAGCGGCCGTCCTTGTCAACGAGATGGAGTCAACGTGAACGGCGCTGCTTCCGCTGGCGATGCCGGCATCGGCACCAGGACCCGGCCCGGGGCTGGGGTCGGTGCCTCCCCTCCCCGCCCTGATGGCGGGCTGAAGGTGACAGGAATGTTTGCGTATTCGTCCGACCTCTACCTGGACAACATGCTGTGGGGCGCGACTGTGCGCAGCCCCCATCCCCGGGCCCGCATTCTGGGAATCGATATCTCCCATGCGCTCACCATCGGCGGAGTCGCCACCGTGTTGACCGCCGAGGACGTGCCCGGCGACCTGTATTACGGAATGAAGGAAGCGGATCAGCCGGTGCTGGCATCTGACCAGGTGCGCTACCAGGGAGAGCCGGTCGCGATAGTGGCGGCCGACCACCCCGAAACGGCCCGCCGGGCTGCGGCCGCCATCAGTGTCGATTACGAGGAACTGCCTCCCTTGACGGACTCGGAGGTTGCCCTCGATCCTGAGACCGAACCGATCCATCCCAATGGCAACGTTGCCCGCCATGTCCGGATTCGCCACGGCGACGTGGAACAGGCCCGGCGCCGGGCCGAAGTCGTCGTAGCCGGTGAGTACGAGACCGGGATGCAAGATCCTGCCTTTCTTGGCCCCGAATCCGGGCTGGCGGTGCCGGACGGCAGCGGCGGGGTCGAGCTATTCGTGGCCGCCCAGTGGATTCACGACGACCAGCGTCAGATCGCGGCCAGCCTCGGGCTGCCGGAGAGCCGGGTGCGGGTTGTGCTGGCCGGGGTAGGCGGCGCCTTCGGCGGACGGGAAGACCTGTCGATGCACGTCCACGCCTGCATGCTGGCCCTTCGTACCGGGCGGCCGATCAGGATGTCATACAGCCGCGACGAGTCCTTTGTCGGGCACGTCCACCGCCATCCCGCCCGGATGAGAATCGAACAGGGGGCAACACGGGACGGCCAGTTGGTCTTCACCAAGGCCCGGCTGGTGTTCGACGGTGGCGCCTATACCTCCACCTCCAAGATCGTGATCGCCAACGGCTCGTACTTCGCAGCCGGCGCCTATCAGGTCGAGAACGTCGAGATCGACGGTTTCGCCGTCTACACCAACAACCCACCCAGCGGTGCCATGCGGGGCTTCGGCGCGGTCCAATCCTGCTACGCCATTGAGTCAAGCATGGATCGTCTGGCGGGGGCACTACAGATGGACCCGCTCGAGTTGCGACGCAGGAATGCGGTGACCGAAGGAACAATCCTGCCCACCGGCCAGCCGGTGGATGGGCCCGCCCCCGTCGTCGAAATGCTCGACTATCTGCGCGACCTGCCGCTGCCTCCGGAGCCAACCACGGACGGGGCGACCGATCTGCGACAGTTGCCGGGCGGCGTGGGGAACACCACCCATGGCGAAGGGATCAAGCGGGGGGTTGGATACGCCCTCGGTATGAAGGCGATCGGGTTCTCAGGAGGAGTCGACGATTACTCGACGGCCCGGGTGACCGTTTCGGTCTCGGGTGGGTCCCCGGTGGTCGAGGTGTACACGGCGGCCGCCGAGTGCGGCCAGGGCATAGTGGGTGTGCAGGCCCAGATTGCCCGGACGGAGCTGGGCATCTCCGACGTAGTCGTAATACCCGCCGACACAGATGTCGGTGACGCAGGCTCGTCGTCGGCCTCCCGCCAGACCTGGATGTCGGGCGGCGCGGTGCAAGGAGCTTGCCAAGCCGTGCGCCAACGCCTGCTGCAGCATGCCGCCGCAGTCCTTTCGAGGACGACAGCCGAACTTGCCATCGAGGATGGTGCGGTAGTCGAGGCTTCGGATGGCGAGATGCTGATCACTCTGGCCGACCTTCTCGGGGCCGAGTCGGTGTCTGCCGAGCACGAGTACCACCACCGTCCTACCGAGCCGATCGACGACGAGCGAGGCCAGGGCGATGCTCACATTGCCTTCGCCTACGCGGCCCACCGGGCCGTGGTTGACGTCGACACCGAACTGGGTTTGGTCAAGGTTGTCGAACTGGCCACTGCCCAGGATGTCGGCAAGGCGATGAACCCGCAGGCCGTTGAAGGTCAAATCGAAGGCGGCAGCGCTCAGGGCCTGGGGCTGGCGATCCTCGAAGAGGTGCAGTTGGACGGCGGAGTGATCCAGAACCCATCCTTCACCGACTACCTGATACCCACGATTCTGGACATGCCACCCATGCGCAACAAGATCTTCGAATTCCCCCATCCAGATTCGCCATACGGCTTGAACGGGGTGGGGGAGCCGCCCACCCTCTCATCCACGCCGGCGATCGCCAATGCCCTTCGCGACGCCACCGGTCTCGAGCTTCCCCGGGTTCCAGTCCGCCCCACCGATCTGATCTCAGACATGAATGAAGAAGCGACCTGATGGCACCAGCCGCCTAGTTGCCCGAAGAGAAGAAGGAGAATTGCATTGATTATCGACACTCACCTCCACCCGACGAATCTCGTCGATGAGGCCTGGCGCCACACCGGGACTCCGTTCACCGGGGAGCGGATGCTCAAGATGATGGATGGGCCCTACTGGATCAACGGCAAGCCACGGCGCATCGACATGGGCTTCATCCAGCCCCCGCCCGGCAACACGGTGTGGCGCAAGGGTGGCCGCCACGGTCGAGACGGAATCCGCGACTACATGGCCTACATCGCCGAGCTGACCCAGACCTACCCGGACCGCTTCATCGGCAACTTCAACTACAACCCTCGGTTTGGTCCTGAGGAAGGCGCCGCCGAGCTCGAGTTCCACGTGAAGGAGTACGGCTTCAAGATGTTGAAGCTGCACTCCAACATGCACGCTTACCGACCCGACCGGGCACTCGACTGGTTGCGGCCGGCAATGAAGAAGTGTGAGGAGCTGGGTGTGACCGTGTTGATCCACACCGGCGACGGGCCGTACTCGATCCCCACCCAGTTCTATCCCATCATCCGGGAGTTCCCCAACGTCAACTTCATCCTCGGCCACTTCGGGGTACAGACCGGCGGGGTGTATTGCTTCGAAGCGTTTTGGATGATCATGGACTCGCCAAACGTCTACGGTGAGTCCGGCTGGCTATTGCAGTCCCGCCTGGTCGAATTCGCCAAGGAGATGCCGCGGGACCGGCTGGTGTTCGGGACTGACTCACCTCCCAATGACCCCGGCATGTGGCTGAATCACCTGGAGGTGCTGTGTCACGAGCCGCCCCAGGGCCTCAATATCGATGAGGACCACCTGGAGGATTACATGGGCAACAACATTGCACGCCTGGTTGGGATCCAGCCGACGGCGCCCCCAGCCACTGTGGAAGATGCCAAGCAGCAACTGGCCGACGCCAGCTATGGGCGGCCGGTGGACTAGAACCACAGGAGAAGGAGGCCCAGGACGGTGCCATCAGATAGGCAGGCCAATAGCCCGGGACGGCCCCGACTGGTAGTCGGGATCACCGGATCGAGCGCTCCCCACTATGGGATCCATCTGTTGCGTAGCCTCCACGAGCTCGGCTCGGTGGAGACCCACCTGGTGCTGTCGGAGCAGGGCCGGGAGAACGTGAAGCTGGAGGCCGGGGTCGACCCGGCCGGCTTGATAGGGCTGGCCGATGTGGTCCACGACCCGAGGGACTACACCGCAGCCATCTCCTCGGGCTCATTCATCACAATGGGCATGGTGGTGGCGCCGTGCTCGATGAGCACGCTCGGTTCCATCGCCAATGGGATAACCAACAACCTGCTGGTCAGGGCCGCCGACGTGACTCTCAAGGAGCGACGGCGGCTGGTGTTGGTTCCCCGCGAGACCCCGCTCAGCCTGATACACCTGCGCAACATGGTGGCGGTCACTGAAGCCGGGGCCACCGTGCTCCCGCCCATGCCCGCCTTCTACCACGATCCGGAGTCGATCGATGAGCTGATCGCCCAAACGACCGGAAAGGTCCTCGACCAGTTCGGGATCGAGCACCATCTGTTCAAACGGTGGAGGGAGGAGCCGGACCTGTCGTGACCGACTACGCCGCCAACCAGGATCTGCATGCCTTCATCGATGGCTATCAGGAGGCGTTTCCTGATGATGTGCTGACGGTCCGAGATCCGATTTCCTCCAGCGAGGACCTCACCAGCGTGGTGTGGGAACTGGCGGCGGCCGGGCGCAGTGAGATGCTGCGGTTCTCGGATTTGGAGGGTGTCGGCCACGAGGTGGTGACCAACGTCTTCGCTTCCCGACAGCGGGTGGGGCGGATTCTGGGGGTGCCTGAGGATTCGCTGCACGACGAGTTCCAGCGCAGGGCCGTCAATCTCATGGCTCCGGTAGAGGTCGGTGACGCCCCGGTGCTTGCCGACGTCCGGGAAGGCGATGCCGTCGATCTGGGCACCGTCCCGATGCTCACCCACTTTGCCAACGACCGGGCCCCATACATCACCAGCGGGATCATTGTCGCCGACGGTGCGGATGGCGTCGGCAACCTCAGCTACCACCGGGCGATGGTTCACTCGTCAACCGAGCTGGCCACCAGCTTGCATTCGCGGGGAGACCTGTGGCGCCTTCTGCAAGCGGCGGCTGAGCGTGGCGAGCCGCTGCGGTTGGCGATGGTGCTGGGCGGTCATCCACTATTCATGCTGGCAGCGTCGGCCCGGGTCCCGATGGCCGTCGACGAGCGGCACGTGGCCGGCGGCCTGTTCGGCGCCCCGTTGGAGGTGATCAAGACCCCGCGGTACGGCCTCGAGGTTCCCGCCACCGCCGACTATGTGCTGGAAGGCGTGATCGATGCGTCCGATCAGGTTGAGGAGGGCCCGTTCGGTGAGTTCACCGGCTACGCCTCGGACCGATCAACCAACAACCTCTTCCGGGTCGAGACCGTGTTGCGAAGGAACGACCCCGTCCTGCTTGATGTCGTTGGCGGCAACTCGGCCGAGCACCTGAACCTGGCCCGCATCCCCCGCGAGTCGGAGATGGCCGAGAAGCTGAAGGCCCGGTTCCCCGGCGTGGTCTCACTGCACTACCCGAATTCAGGGACGCACTTTCATTGTTATGTGAAGGTGAAGGCCCGCCGGGCCGGCGAGGCCCGCCAAATCATGCTCGGCTTGCTTGGCTGGGATCCGTACCTCAAGACGGTGATCGCAGTTGATGAGGACGTCGAGCTCACCGATGACGCTGCGGTCCTGTGGGCGCTGGCTACCCACTTCCAACCGGCCGACGACCTGTTCGTCGTCGACGGGCTGCCCGGGAGCCCGCTCGACCCATCATCGTCCCTGACCGGCACCACATCGCGGATGGCCCTCGACGCCACCCGGGGGCCGGATTTCGAGGGCGTAAGAATTGATTTGTCCGACGAATCGCTGAGCCGGGCTCGAACGATCATCGAGTCTCTCAGCCCGGAGTTGGCACCGTGAAGAGAAACGCAAATAGAGGAGAAAGACCCCCGGCATCGTTGCTAAGCGCTTTACGCAGCTTGGCTCGCGAGGTTTAGGGTTGCAGTACAACAGGAGGAGAAAGAGGGACATGTCCAGACTCAAGAAGCACACCTGGCTGGCGTTGTTCGCCGTGGTCGCGTTGGTTGCCGCAGCTTGCGGTAGCGACGATGATGGCGGCTCAGACACCACAGCCGCTACGACCGGGGCAACAACGGCCACAACCGCAGCTATGGATCCCATCCGCATTGCGGTGGTAGCTCCTAGCGCCAAGAACGACCTGGCGTTCACCCAGAGCATGGTCGACTCGCTCGATCGGCTCGCGGAGACCCACGACATCACCTACGACATCACCGACGGTACGTTCGTGATTGAGGACGCCGCCATTGCCATCCGTGGCTATGCCGCCGACGGGTTCGATCTCGTGATCGCCCACGGTTCCCAGTACGGAGGATCCGTGGAGGAGATCGCCAAGGAGTTCCCGGAGACCGCTTTCGCCTGGGGCACGACCAGGGACACATTCGGCCTTCCGAACGTTTCCGCCTACACAGTGCAGTCTGATCAGGGTGCCTACGTGATGGGGACGCTGGCCGCCCGCATGACCGAGAGCAAGATCATCGGAGTGGTCGGACCCATTGAGGTCGGCGATGCCAAGCTGTATGTCGACGGCTTTGTCGCCGGCGCAGCAGCCGAGGACTCCACTGTTGAAGTCAACGTCGTTTATATCGACTCGTTCAGCGACGTGGCGGCGGCGGCCGAAACTGCCCAGGCCCACGTACAGAGCGGGGCCGACATCATGACCGGTACCGCCCAGATGGTGGTCGGTGCCACCGGCGTGGCCCGTGATAACGGAGTGCTGTGGTTCGGTACTCAGGCCGAGCAGACCACGCTTGGCGAGGAAATCGTCGTGGCGTCACAGGTCTATCACTGGGAGCCCCTCCTGGCGCAGATCCTCGACAACATGGACAACGGCATCCTGGGTGGAGAGGTCCTGGTGGCCGACTTCGCAGCAGGCGGGCTGGAGATGGTCTATAACAGCGGCGTCACCGTCTCGGCCGAGGATCAGGCTCGGGCGGACGAGGTAGAAGCCGGAATAACCGACGGGTCGATTTCGACCGGCCTGGGCTAATTCGGTCTATCCGCAAAGGACAGTGCAGTGTGGCCCCGGAGTTATCAACTCCGGGGCCACCGGCACCGGGTTGCTTCCCGACCCGTCTGTCCGCGACAATCCATTTGGCGGTCATGACCTAGGAGGGACCGTTTGCTTGCGATGAAGCAGAAGCGTCTGTTAGCCCGCCTGGCGGGCCCTGCAGTGCTGCTGGGAGCAGTGGTGGCGGCCGCCCTGGTCGGAGCCGTCATGCTGGCTGCTCTCGGGGCCAACCCGTGGACCGCCTACAAGGCGCTCATCGAAGGGGCTTTTGGAAGTACCGATGCGCTGGCCGACAGCGCCCTCAAGGCGATGCCTCTCCTGCTGGTCGGAGTCGGTATCACCATCGCCTTCCGGGCCGGCGTGATCAACATCGGGGGAGAAGGCCAGATCATTGCCGGCGCACTACTGGCGACGATGACGGCGCTGGCGGTTCCCGACCTCCCGCGCATCATCCTCATCCCTCTGGTGCTGGCCGTTGGGGCGGTGGGAGGAGGAATCTGGGGAGGCATCGCCGGCGCCCTCAAGGCTTACGCAGGGGTCAACGAGATCCTCAGCACCATCATGTTGAACATCATCGCGGTTCAGATAATGAACCTGCTGTTGCGCGGCCCGCTGATCGACCCGGGAGAGATCGAACGGGGCTCGCGAATCCCTCAAACCGAGCGCCTCAGCGAGAACGCTGATTTCCCGATCATGCCCGGCGGCACCCGACTGCATCTGGGTGTGATCATCGCCATCCTGGCGGCCGTAGTCGGCTACATCATCTTGTTCAGAACGACTCAGGGTCTGCGCCTGAGGGCAGTCGGCCACAATCCGCATGCCTCCCGCTATGCCGGCATGCCGGTCAAGCGCAACGTCGTGATGGCGTTGGTGTACAGCGGAGCATTCTCCGGACTGGCCGGGGTGGCCCTGGTGTTCGGGTCGCTCGGCCACCGATTGGCCACCGACGGAGGAGCCACCACCTTCACGGGTGCTGCCGGATTCAACGGAATCGTGGCCGCACTATTTGGCGGGCTCCATCCATTGTGGACGATCCCGGCCAGTTTCCTGTTTGGTGGACTACTGGTCGGCGCCAACGCCATGCAGCGGGCAGTTCAGGTTCCGGCTGCGTTGATCCTGGCCCTCAACGGATTGATTGTGGTGTTCGTGGTCAGCAGCATCCGGACCCGTGAACGGCTGGCCACATGGGCCGCCGGCATGCGGGTGGACGATGAGGAGCCACCCGAGTCGTCCGATGATGCCCGGGAGTTGGTACCGGAGGCGCCCGGATGAGTGAATTCTTCACGATCTCTGTCCTCGTGGCCACGGTGGCTTCCGGCATTCGGCTGGCTACGCCGTTCCTTCTGGCAGCGCTGGGGGAGACGCTCGGGCAGCGCAGCGGCGTCCTCAACCTGGGTGTGGAAGGAGTCATGCTGCTGGGAGCGTTCGGGGCCTACTACACCGCCTTGGAGACGGACAACGCGCTGGCCGGCATCCTGGTCGGCATAGGCATTGGCGTTCTCATGGGGATTCTGTACGGAGTGGTGACTCTGGCCTTCAAGGCCGAGCAGGGCATCAGCGGAATCGGCATCTTCATCTTCGGCCTTGGCTTCAGCGACCTGCTCTTCCAGAGCCAGGTCGGGACACCGATTCCCATCGAGGGACTGAACCATCTGGACATTCCGTTGCTGGCCGACATCAAGTGGCTGGGAGAGATGTTCTTCCAACAGCACGCACTGGTGTACGTAGCCTTCCTGCTTGTTCCCTCCATGTGGTATCTGATCAATCGCACCACATTCGGTCTCAACGTCCGGGCGGTGGGAGAGACTCCGGAAGCCGCAGACAGCCTGGGCGTGAGCGTGGAACGGACCCGCTATGCGGCGATCATCATTGGCAATGCCCTGGCCGGATTGGCCGGAGCCGCCCTCGCCCTCGAGCTGGGAATCTTCCAACAGAACTTGACCAACGGGCACGGCTTCATCGCCATTGCCCTTGTCTACTTCGGAGCCTGGCGTCCCTCGCGAGTCATGGCAGGTGCTCTCTTCTTCGGCATGGTGTCGGCCACGGTCCTGCAGTGGAAGACTCTCGGCATTGTCCAGGGAACCACTGCCAGTGTGGTGGCCATGTCGCCTGCGGTGTTGACCATCGTCGTGCTCGTCTTCGTTTCCCGCCGGATCGGGCAGCCGTCGGCTCTGACCAGACCATTCGATCGAGGTGGGTGATCAATGGATGATCTGACTAAAGGTGAGGTAATGCTCGAGATGAAGGGCATCACCAAGCGCTTCCCCGGAGTGTTGGCCAACTACCGGGTCGATTTCGACGTGCGGTCCGGGGAGGTCCACACCCTGCTGGGCGAGAACGGCGCCGGCAAGAGCACTCTGATGAAGGTCCTGTACGGCCTGTACAAGCCCGAGGAAGGGACCATCAACTTCCGGGGAGAACCGGTCGACATCTCCTCGCCATCGGATGCCATTGATTACGGAATCGGGATGATCCACCAGCACTTCATGCTGGTGCCCACTCTGACGGTTGCCGAGAACGTCGCGCTCGGCCTGGAGTCAGCAACCCGCCTCTCGCAGGATCTCGACCCCGTCAAGGAGCGGATCCGGGAGCTGTCCGAGGCCTACCGGCTCCATGTGGATCCCGACGCCTACATCTGGCAACTGGCGGTCGGTGAGCGGCAGCGGGTCGAAATCATGAAGGCGATATACCGGGATGTTTCTCTGCTGGTGCTGGATGAACCGACCGCGGTTCTGACTCCAGCCGAAGTGGACGATCTCTTTGTCACTCTCCGCCAGATGACCGACAACGGTCGCGGGCTGGTATTCATCTCCCACAAACTGCACGAAGTGATGAACCTGTCAGATCGGATCACCGTGCTGCGGTTGGGCCGTGTCACCGGCCACACAGTGCCGGCCGAGAGCAGCCGCGAGCACCTGGCAAAGATGATGGTGGGCCGTGAGGTTCTGTTGGCCCCCAACCGCACGGAGGTCGAGGTCGGGGCGGAACGCCTCTCGATCCAGGGCTTGAACGTTGTGAGCGACCGCGACACCCCGGCAGTCACGGACTTTGACCTGTCTGTGCGCGGGGGTGAGGTGGTCGGTATCGCCGGAGTCTCGGGCAACGGCCAGCGCGAGTTGGCAGAGGCCATCACCGGCCTGCGGCACGTTGCTTCGGGAAACGTCGCGATCGACGGGACCGACAGCACCAACCTGTCGCCCAAAGAGGTGCGCCAGACCGGCGTGGCCTATGTTCCAGAAGAGCGGATGCGCGACGGCGCCATTGGCGATTTCACGGTGGCGGAGAACCTCATCCTCCTCAACCATGACGATCCCCCTATCAGCAATCGGGGACTGCTCCAGTTCAGGGCGATCGAGGAAGCCTGCTCAGACCTCGTCTCCCGCTTCACCGTCAAGACCCCGACTCTGGAGACCCCAACCAGCAGCCTCTCAGGCGGCAACATCCAGAAGCTGATTATCGCCCGCGAGCTCTCGAGCGAGCCGCGGGTGCTGATTGCATCACAGCCAACCCGGGGCGTTGACATCGGGGCCGCCGAGTACATCCACTCTGTGCTGATGGATCAACGGGCCGACGGCGTTGCGATTCTGCTGATCTCGGAGGACCTGGACGAGGTGCTTGCTCTATCCGATCGAATCGCGGTGATGTACGAAGGCGAACTGATGGCCCTGGTCGACCGCGCCGACGCAACGGTTGAGCGCCTCGGACTGCTGATGGCGGGAGTGGCCGAAGAGAAGGTTTGACGCCGGTCAGAGGCTGATTGCGATGAGCGTAACCCCGGTGGCGACCAGTGCCACGCTGATCAGTACGGCACCATCGATCCGCTCCTCCTGGCGTAGGAACAAGTAGCCGAGCAGCAGGACCCACAGCACCTGGGTGCCCTGCAGGACTCCAACCACCCAAGCCGGGATGCGGGAGAAGGCCGAGAACTGCGACAGCAAGGCCAGGCTGATGGCCCCCCCGGCCCCGACGAACCACCAGTTGACCTCTGTGAAGTTGTTGCGCAACCGGTCTCTCACCCTTCGCCCCACGAGATCGAAGAGCGTGAGCAGAAGCAAGCCGGACGCCGCCCCAATCAGGGCGGCGAGCACTGCTGAGTCATACCTCTGCAATCCCCATTTGCGTGTTACGAATGCCAGGCCGAACAACGTGGGGGCGCCCACGGCGTACAGGTAGCCCACCAGGGTCCCCTTCGGTTCTTCCGTTCCGGGCACCGCGGCGGCTGTCGAGCGAGCCTTGATGAGCACGTACAGGCCGGAAACCACCAACACGCCTCCCAGCGCGTCGATCGGTCCGAGTGATTCATCGAGGACGATCCAGCCTGCCACGGCTGCCACCAGAGGAGTCCCCATCAGGAACACGCTCGCCCGGGTTGGCCCCACATGGCGGATGGCCCGTAGGTTGGAGGAACGACCCCCGACCACGCCGATGAATCCGGCGGCGACCAGCGCAGCCAATCCCGTGGTTGTCCAATCCGGCTTGGAAACGAAGAATCCGATCACGCTCAGAAAGAGCACGTTGACAGCGATCGTCATCCACAATCCATCGTCTTTCGGGCTGCTGCGCATACCCACCCGGATCAGCAGCGAACCCACGCCGAACCAGAGAGCGGCCGAGAGGCCGAGCACGATGCCCATTACGTCAAGCTAGCGATCCCGTTACCCGTTACCCGTTGCCCGTCACCGGTTGCCCGAGCGGCTGTTGGCTGTCCGCTGCCGCGTCAGCGGCTCCTGTACGGCTGCACTATCTCTGTCCGCCACGTGGCCGGGTCTGGCTGTGCGTCGGCGTCCGTGTGGTAGATCTCCCAGGCCGGTCCGTCTGCCTCCAAGCCGCGATCGTGCAGCCACGCCGTGATCGAGGCGTAGGCAGATTCCATTCGTTCGTAGGGGCCGGTATGGAAGGTGATGGCGGCCGGTCCTGCCGGCAGGTATGAAGCCTCGACTTCTCCATGTCCTGCCGCTGCTGCCAACACCGGGACGCCCGCTTCAATCTCGAACTCCCGGTAGTGCTCGTCGAGGGGGCGGTAGCGAGCAAACGGGTCACCTGTCTCGTGCGCTCCCGACTCATGCACCTGGCGCTCGACGGTGGAGTAGACACGGCCCAGGAAGCGGGGGATGTCCTCGAGTTTGACCTTGCCGTGGACGACCATCGTGGGCTGGCGGGTCAGGCTCCGCTCCTCTATCGGGTACATGCGGTCCTCATGTGAGATCCTGCTCTGGCCTTCTCGCAGTGTGCCCGGGCGGTTTCAGATCCGATAGTGCCGAAGGTCGTAACTGCAGGGTCGGGTGGTCCCGTTTGGGATGGGTGAACGCGAAACTTTCCCGGCGTCGGAACTTGGCGCTCACCGTGGCGCGGCTACTGTTGCCTCCCGAGATGAAAGAAGCAACCGTCTACCGTGGGCACCACCGCCCGGGGGGCGGTTTTTTCTTGGCCCGATGCGCTGTCGGGCCAAGTTACTGACCAAGGAGAACGGCCAATGGCAACCAGGGCGACCACCGAGCACCTTCCCTTCGGCGAGAAGCGAGACCCCCGTTTCTTCGGCAAGGACATCCTTTCTGTGTCCCAATTCGAGCGCAGTGACCTCGAGGTTCTGTTCGAGGTAGCTCACGAGATGGCGGAGATGGTCCAGCGGATAGGGACCTTCGACCTGCTCAAAGGCAAGGTCCTCACCAATCTGTTCTACGAGCCGTCCACCCGCACGTCGTCGTCATTCGTGGCCGCCATCGAGCGACTGGGTGGCAGTGTCATTCAAATCAACAACGTGACGTTTTCCTCCGTGTCCAAGGGCGAATCGCTGGCCGACACAGTGCGCACGATGGAGCAATACACGGACGCAATCGTGCTGCGCCACCCTGAGCAGGGGTCGGCGGCCGAGGCGGCGGCTGCCACCGCCAAGCCGATCATCAACGCCGGTGACGGAGCAGGCGAGCATCCCACCCAGGCACTGCTGGATGCCCACACCATCCGGGAAGAGATGGGTGGGATCGATGGCTTGACCATCACCATGGTTGGTGATCTCAAGTACGGCCGCACGGTTCACTCGCTGGCCAAGCTACTGACGCTCTTCGACGTCAAGATCAACTACGTCTCGCCCGAGATTCTGCGCATGCCGGAACTTCTGGTGAAGGAGGTCGACGCCGCCGGGATCGATCAGATCGAGACCACCGACCTCGACGCGGTGCTGGGCGACACCGACGTTCTATACGTAACCCGGATTCAGAAGGAACGATTCTCCGATCCGGCCGAGTATGACCAGGTCAAGGACTCCTACGTGATCAGCCCGGCGACAATGACCGGAGCCAGGCAGAAGATGGCGCTCATGCATCCGCTTCCCCGGGTAGGAGAGATCACCGCCGACGTCGACTCCGATCCCCGGGCCGCCTACTTCCGCCAGATGGAGTACGGCATGTACACCCGGATGGCGCTTCTCGCCCTGGTGCTGGGGAAGGCGTAGGGAACGCCTTCGGCGTTCCCGGCTTTCGGCTATCAGCTTTCGGCTTTCAGCTTTCAGCTTTCAGCCAGAACGGGGTCTCGCCCGGTTGCTGCCTACTGCTTACTGCGGGAACGCTTGGCGTTCCTAGCGAGTTGCTCCGCAACTCGATTGCGTCGGACCCCACTCGAAGGTTGTGGGACGTGGGACGAGGCGGTGGGACGTGGGATTGCGATTCGAGTGGATTTCGCGGGTTGTAACTCATAGACTCCCCGGCCATTCCATATGGGGAGAACCATCATGAAGAGAGTTTCAAAGGCGCTGGCTGCACTGCTGGCGTTGGCAATGATCGCGACCGCCTGTGGCGGCGATGACGGGGAGAGCTTGTCTGTGGCCAGCATCCTTCCGTTGACCGGAGACCTGGCCGACTTCGGGCCGAGCATGGAGAACGCTGTGCAGTTGGCCGTTGACCAGGTGAACGCGGCCGGCGGTGTGCACGGCAGTGACGTCACCTTGTTCAAGAAGGACTCGGGAACCGCAGAAGACGTGGCCCGGACCTCGGCCAATGAGGCCATAGCCGAAGGCGTCCAGGCGATTCTGGGTGGGGCCGGCAGCGGCGTGACATTGTCGTTGACCGACCTTCTTAGCCAGAACGAGATCGTTCAGATCAGCGGGTCGGCCACCAGCCCGCAGCTAACGAGCTTCGCGGACAACGGCTTCCTGTTCCGCACCGCCATTTCCGACGACCTTCAGGGCCAGGTATTGGCCAGGTTGTTGGAGGATGAGGGTGTCAGCAGCGTTGCCATCATGGCTCGCAACGACTCGTACGGTCAGGGCCTCTCGGATGCCTTCACGGCAGCGTTCTCGGGTACCGTCGCATCTCGTCAGGACTACGACGCCACCGCCACCAGCTTCGACGCCGAAGTCAGCAATCTGGCCAGCGCCGGAGTGACGGACTTCATTTGCATTTGCTTCCCCGGCGAAGGGACGGTCATTCACCAGTCCGCCTTTGAGCAGGGCCTGTTTGACGGCACGCGCTGGTTCTACACCGATGGCCTGAAGGACGACCCGTTCCCCGAGGCGGCATTCCCGGACAACCCGGGGCAGCTGTCTGGCTTTCTCGGGACCTTCCCGACGTCGTCGGATGATCCTGCGGTAGCAAGCGCTCTCGACCAGTTCACCGCCGACTATGTCGCCGCGTTCGGCTCGGAGCCGGGTCCGTTTGCGGTGCAGTTCTACGACGCGGCGCTGCTTGTGATGCTGGCCGCTGAATCGTCCGATGGAACCGGCGTTGGCATTCGGGACGCGATGCAATCGGTTTCGTCCGGCGGGACGGCCTGCTCGCTCGTCGACTGCCTCGAGTTGGCTGCCGACGGTGAGGACATCGACTTCATCGGAGCTACCGGTGGGATTGAGTTCGACTCGAACGGCGATCCGCAAGGAGCCTTCTACGAGATCTGGCAGTTCAACGACGCCGGCAACACCGAGTCGGTGCGCGTGATCGACGCATCCATTCTGGAGAAACTAGAATCACTGAAGCGGAAGTGGGGCCGTGCGGCCCCACTTCCGCGTAAAGGATCGTTTAGGTGCCGCCCAGGTAGAGCTGAGCCACCTTGGGAT
>JBPCTX010000309.1:0-3895 GCA_051011455.1 Acidimicrobiia bacterium
CGCTGTCCGCTGTCCGCTGTCCGCTGTCCGCTGTCCGCTGTCCGCTGTCCGCTGTCCGCTGTCCGCTGTCCGCTGTCCGCTGTCCGCTGTGGGCTCTGGTTCTACGGCTGCTTTTCCACGAACTCGATCACTGCATCTGCGATCTGAGGGGCGTGGGTGAAGATTGCCTCGTGGCGGGCTCCCAGCTCCAACACCGAGGGGTTTCTGACCAGGCTGGCGAGCTCGTATTGGGACTTCGGTGGCAGGATCTGATCGCGGACCGGGATTATGACCAGCACCGGCGCCGTGATCTGGCCTACCCACTTGCGGGAGTCGAACCGCTTTATGGCTCTGAGTGCCCTCATGTTTAGCTCGGTGTCTCGAGCCAGCATCACGTCCCACAACCACCGGTCGTGCTCGGGTCCGAAGGCACCGGCATTGCGCAGCACGTAGTGAGAGATGCGGGCTCCCTCGAGGTTGCCGACCTTCCAGAGGAGGCGCAGTAGCACCATTCCGACGGCGTCGAGGGCGGCACGGCGCATCGGTTTGGCGGCCGTGGCTCCGAAGACGGCCCTGGCTACGTGACCGGGGTGGCGGCGAGCCAGCGCCTGGGCCACCATGCCACCCATCGAGTAGCCGAAGATGGTTGCTTGCCGTATCTCGAGCACGTCGAGGACGGCAGCCATCTCATCGGCCACGGTCTCGATCTCGTAGTCCTCATACAGCCGGCTCGAGCCACCGAAGTTGCGCTGGTCGATCATGATCACACGGAATCGCTCGGCGAGAATCGGCGCCAACCGGGCGAACGTTTCCACGCTGTCGTACACCCAGCCGTGGATCAGAACTACTGGTGAGGCATCCGGCAGCCCGGTCTCTCGCACCAGGAACTCCTTGTTCCCGACGAAAACGGTCCGTCCCGGAACCGGCAGAGGATGGACCTGCGGTCCCTTGGATCGCGGTCGAGTGACCGGACCAAACAGCCGCCACAATGCCCACCCCCCAAGCAACCAACCGAGAGTTCTACGAGCCTTCATAAGCCAAGTCTATGGCCGGACTTCGTCCGGCTAAGGAGTTACTTCGTAACTCCACGTCAGCCCGTTACCCGTTGCCCGAGACCCGTTGCCCGAGACCCACAAGGCCGGCCGCCGTTCAGAAAGCAGTAAGCAGTAGGCAGTAAGCAGTAGGCAGTCAGTCACCCCTCCCATTACGCGGGAGGGGGGCAACCCTGCGGGTTGCTTCGGGGAGGGGTGGGCAACCCGGAGGGTTGCTAGGCGCGTTCCAGTGTTCTCATTTGGGTCTCCTACCGAGTGAGGCGAGTTGGGCCCGCGTTCTGGCTGATAGCCGATAGCTGACAGCTGATAGCTGAGAACGAAACAGGCCCCGGTTGCCCGGGGCCTGTTCTCGTTCTCCTGGTTGTCTAGCTCGGCGTATCGGCCCAGACGCCGGACACCGGCACCCAGCCCGCTGTACCCCAGACGAACGAGTCGTCGGTCGGTGCCGGAGCGCCGCCGCTGGCATTGGTGTTGGTTAGATACACCGTTGTGTCCGATCCACGGAAGATGCCCGCGGTGTCAACGTCATCTCCGTTCCAGTCGCCGGACGTGAACTCGTCCGAGGCGATTCCGAAGAAGAAGTTATCGGCGGTGCTGGCCACGCCGCCTGGACCGACCGGGGTTTCGTTTGTGAAGTACACGAACCCGGCACCTGGACCCGAACCGCGGTAGAGGAAGACGCCGTCGCTGCCGTCACCGTCGGCGTCTCCGCCGAAGGCCCTGTCACCGTCGACTCCGAAGAAGAAGTCGTAGTGGGTGGGCACGGGTGCGCCGCCGCTCCCGTTTGTGTTGGTCAGGAACAGGTGGCCGCCCCGGTTGACACCGAGCGAGTCCACACCGTCACCGTTCCAGTCTCCGGTCAAGACCTCGTCTCCGGGGTCTCCGAAGAAGAAGTTGAAGTCGGCGACTCCCACCTGGCCGTCACCGGGCAGGCTGTTGGTCATGTAGGCGTATCCACCGCCTGGCCCCTGTCGGTATGCACCCGGGGTGTCGATGCCGTCGCCGTCCCAGTCTCCGAAGATGGGGACGTCGGCCGGATCGCCATACCAGAAGGTGCGGTCGGCTTGGCCCGGGATGCGGATGTGCCAGCGTCCGTTCGGCTCAACCAGCAGAACCTGGTCGAAGACGTCCTCGAGGGCGCCTACGTCACAGGCAGCTCCCAGGGCCCTGGTGGTGCCGAGCTGGTCGGAACCCAGGCCGCAAGCACCGCCGGCATCGACCATGTCGCTGCCGTCAAGCAGGGGGCGATGCTCGGTGGTGGTGCCGTAGAAGCCGAGCGCACCCAGCTTGGGGTCGGCCAGCACGGGCAAGTCGGTACCGGCGCCGGTGTAGACGCACGGTGCCGTCTTGGCGCCGACGTAGTTGTACCCGCCGCTCGAGAGCGGTCCTGAGCAGTTAGCGCCTGAACCGCCCGTGTTGGAGTACAGGATGGTTCCAGTCAGCGTGACCGCGGGGGTACCGATTACGCGCACGCCGCCGCCTTCGCTGGTGGCGTCGTTGGACGTGATTGTCGCGTGCGTGATGGTCAGATCTCCCTGGGTGAAGAATCCGCCACCCTGGGAGGTGGCATGGTTGTCGGTGACGGTGCTGTTGGTGACCGCCACGGCCGCGCCTGTGCCACTTGATACCCCGGCTCCCGACGCCGCGTCGTTGCGGGTGATCGAGGAGCTGCTGATGGTCGCGGATGTGCCGAGGCCTCCGGCCGACACACCGCCGCCATCACCCGTGGCGTCGTTGTTGTCAATGACCGAACCGGTGACTGTCACGGTTGAGCCTGTCCCGTCCAGGGCAATCCCACCGCCGGTCGAAGTGGTGGTGTTGCCCGAGATGGTTGTGTCGGTGACGGTCAGTGTGCCGGAGGTCCTGATCCCACCGCCGCTACCCGTGGCGTCGTTGTTGGCGACGGTCGAGTCGGTGATGGTGGCGGTCGAGTCCTGGTTGCGGACACCGGCTGCACCGTCATTAGCAGACGTGTTTCCAGACACGGTGGTGCCGTCGAGCGTCAGAGTCGCCTTCAGCACGTGGCTGAAATCGCTGATGTTGTAGATGCCTCCTCCACCCAGGCCGGAAGCGTCAGTCGCCTGGTTGAGTGTCACCATCGAGTCGGTGATGTCGGCAGTGCTGCCGGCTTCGGCCCCGTTGTTGTTCAGGACTCCGCCGGCTGCTGCTGCGGTATTGAGTGTGATCTCTGTGTTGGTGACATTGAGGTCGCCGCCCGAGATGTTGTGGATGCCCCCTCCGGCGTCGGTGGCGTCGTTGGACGTGATGATTGCATTGTCGATGTTGAGCGTGGCGTCGTTCCAGATGCCGCCACCGCCGCCTGCGACCGACGTCGCCGTGTTGCTGTCGACGTTGGTCAGGCTGTTGACGTTCATCGTGCCCTTGTTGTAAAGGCCGCCGCCGTTGGGGGCGATGTTGGGCGACAGGGATGTACCGACGTTGACACCGGAGAACGTGGACGTGCCGTTGGAGAATGCCCCACCGCCGGCCACTGTGGCCGTGTTATCGGTGATGCTTCCGCCGCTGACGACGACCGTGCCGGCCAGCTCGTTGTAGATGCCGCCGCCGTCGACGGCCGAGTTTCCGGTGATTGTCGAATCGATAATGGAAACCGTGGCGGCGTTGATGTGGACGCCTCCGCCGTTGCCAGTGGTAAGCAGGTTGACACCGCCTGTGATCGTCAGATTCTGAAGAGTCACACTGCCGCCGGTGGTCACGTCGACGACCGGGCCAGCCTCAACGCTCCCGCCATCGATGGTGGCGCCGGCTGCGGTTGTCGATCTGATGGTTACCGGAGTGCTGACGTTGAAGTTGCCGAGGCAGGTAGTTCCATCCGCAATGATGATCGTGTCCCCGGGCGAGGC
>JBPCTX010000310.1:0-7816 GCA_051011455.1 Acidimicrobiia bacterium
CTATCGGCTATCGGCTATCGGCTATCGGCTATCGGCTATCGGCTATCGGCTATCGGCTATCGGCTATCGGCTATCGGCTATCGGCCAGAAGCAAGGGGGTTCAATTCGGCGCGATGAGGGCGTATCAATTCAGTCGTGCGACGTCTGGACAGATACGAAGTCGTGGAGCACGCTCACCAACTCGTCCTCGCAATCTATGCGGCGACTGCCTCGTTCCCAGGTCACGAACAGTTCGGCCTTCAATCGCAGCTTCGACGTGCGGCATCCTCCATTCCAATGAACATCGCAGAGGGCGCAGGGAGGAGGACCGACCCTGACTTGCTCGCTTCCTCAACATCGCCGTCGGCTCCGTCACCGAACTCGAGTACGGCCTCCGACTGTGTAAGGACCTTGGCTACGTGTCGACGGCCGGTGCGTCGGAGCTCCAGGATCAGCTCGAGCGCGTGCGCAAGATGCTCGCCCGCCTGCTGCAGGCCATGCGGAGCTGAGCCATCCGGATTTGCCGACAGCCGATAGCTGACAGCTGACAGCTGACAGCTGACAGCCGGTCGGCCAAGGGCCGACCTCGGCAGCTACTTGCACCGGGCTTTGGCAGCTGCCATCATGCCTGCAGCATATTCCTCGATCCGAATATGTGTGAGCTGAGGAGGAGAGCCCATGACAGTTCCCGATCTCCAGGATGAAACGGCTACCGAGCAGGCGCCGCCCGAGAAGGAGAAGATGGTTCTCATCGCCGCCTCCGGCGATCTCGATAAGGCCTGGCCGGTCCTAATTCTCGCCACCACCGGTGCTGCCTACGGCATGGACGTCACCGTGTTCTTCACCTTCTGGGGCCTCAGCATCCTTAAGCGGCCCGGCACTGGGATCACCGGGGACGACTGGCGTCAGAAGATGATGTCGGCCTTCCACAAGGGAACCCCCGACGGTCTCCATCTGTCCAAGCTCCACTTCGCCGGCATGGGACCCTCGATGATGAAGAGCCTGGCCGAGGACAAGAACGTGGCGTCGGTGCAGGAACTGCTCGACCTCTCGGTTCAAATGGGAGTGAAGCTCTGGCCATGCCAGATGACGATGGATTTGATGGGGCTGACCAACGACGACCTGATCGACGGGCTGGACAAGCCTGCCGGAGCAGGTTCCGCTATCAGCCTCATGAAAGAAGCTTCCATCCAGCTATTCGTCTAAGAACGTCCAGGAGGAGAAACGACAATGGCAGACATAACCGTCGACGCCCGCAATCTGCAGTGCCCGATGCCTGTGGTCAAGACCGCCATGGCGATCAACGAGATCCAGTCCGGGCAAACTCTCGAGCTGATCGCCACCGATCGGGGCGCCCTCTCCGACATGCCCGCCTGGGCCAAGGACACCGGCAACTCTCTCAAAGAGCAGTTCGAAGAGAACGAAGAGTTCCACTTCATCATCGAAAAGGCCTAGGAGTCACCAGTCGCCAGTCACCGGTCAACGGCTTTGGACCGTGCCGTGGCGACTCATAGGCTGAACGCTGATGGCCGACGGCTGAAAGCCGCGACCGAGAGAAACGAGGGAGCTTGCGCTACGGGTTCGTAATTGACCAGGACAACTGCATTGGCTGCCACGCTTGTACCGTCGCTTGCAAGACCGAACACGACGTTCCCCTCGGAGTCAACCGCACCTGGGTCAAGTACATCGAGAAAGGCACGTGGCCGGACACCAGTCGCTTCTTCTCGGTCATGCGGTGCAACCATTGCACGGATGCGCCGTGTGTGGAGATTTGCCCGACCACGGCTCTCTACAAGCGCGACGATGGCATCGTCGACTTCGATACCGACCGCTGCATCGGGTGCAAATCTTGCATGCAGGCCTGCCCCTATGACGCGCTCTACATCGACCCCGGCGAGAACACCGCACAGAAGTGCAACTACTGCGTCCACCGGGTAGAGGTCGGGATAGAACCCGCCTGTGTGGTCGTGTGCCCGGAGCAGGCCATCATCGCCGGCGACCTGGACGACCCCACCACCCGCATCGCTCAGGTCGTAGCGAGCGAGCAAGTCTTCGTGCGAGCCCCCGAACAGGGCACCAAGCCCAACCTCTGGTACAAGGGCGTCGAGCAAGCCAATCTCGATCCGCTGGCGGCCGAGTCAGTGATCGACAACTACATCTGGCGAGACCCACCCGACCCGGTGCCCCCCTGGATGACCGTCGACCTGACTCCCAAGCACGGTCACGAGCCCCAGGCTCCCCCCGGCTTCGAGTACGGCCAGAACGGCGCCCCGCCCCGGGTGGTCTACAACACCGACCATCCGATGCCGTGGGGATGGCGAGTGTCCAGCTACTTCCTCACCAAGGGGATCGCCGCCGGCCTGGCGCTGGCGGTTGCGATAGCCCTTCTGGCCGGGGCCGGCACCGGTCCGGCTCTCATCAACTGGGTGGCGCCGCTGGTGGCCGGCGTGTTCCTGGCCTTGACGGGAGCGCTGCTGGTTGCCGATCTCAGGCGGCCCGACCGCTTTCTCTACCTGCTGACCAAAGGTCGGTGGGGCTCCTGGCTGGTACGCGGGGCCGTGATCCTCTCGCTGTACGCAACGGTGCTCGGCGTCTGGTTCCTGGCCGGTGTGGCCGGGGCCGACGACCTGGTGGCGGCGCTGGTGTGGGTGGCGGTTCCCATCGCCCTGGCGGCAGCCGGGTATACCGCCTTCCTGTTCGGCCAGGCCGAAGGCCGCGACTTGTGGCAGAGCCCCATCCTGCTCTGGCACATGGTGGCCGGAGCCTTCACGGTTGGGGGTGGGGCCGGGCTGGTGCTTGACCTCTTCCTCGACGTGCCGGAGGCAGCGACCACCGCCTTCCAGTGGACGATGGTCGGCGGGGCGGCAGCGCTCGGCCTGATCGCCTTCGCTGAGCTCACCTCGCGCCACCCGACCCGCAACATCGCCGATGCCATGCACCACATGACCCGTGGCGTCTACGCCCGGGAGTGGTGGCTGGGAGGTCAGGGACTGGGAGTCGTGTTGCCAATCGTGCTCGGTGTCGCCGCCGTAGCCGGCGCCGACTGGGCAGGAGCAATCGGTGGAGTGTCGGCCATGGCCGGCATCTGGTTTGCCGACGATGCATTCGTGAAAGCCGGCCAGAGCGTGCCGCTGTCGTGAGGGAGTGACCTGATGACCATTGAAAAGGATCTGGAGGCCATCCCCCGGCTGCTCCCCGGCAGCGAGCTCACGAACTTTCCGCCCCCGGAACGCTGGGACGACTGGGAGGAGTACGACGCTCGCGCCTGGCCGCAGAAGGTCAAGAACAAGTACCGCCTGATCCCCACCACTTGCTTCAACTGCGAATCTGCCTGCGGTCTGCTCGCCTACGTCAACAAGGAGACCGGCCAGATCAAGAAACTGGAGGGCAACCCGGCCCATCCCGGCTCGCGGGGCCGTAACTGCGCCAAGGGCCCGGCCACCATCAATCAGATCTACGACCCCGAGCGGATTCTGCACCCATTGCGCCGCAAGGGACCGCGCGGGTCGGGTGAGTGGGAGCAAGTGAGCTGGGAGGACGCCCTGCAAGACATCGCAGGCCGGATGCGCACCGCCATCCAGGAGGATCGCAACGACGAGATCATGTACCACGTCGGTCGACCGGGCGAAGACGGCTTCATGGATCGAACCCTCAAGGCCTGGGGTGTGGACGGCCACAACAGCCACACCAACATTTGCTCGGCCAGTGCCCGGGTGGGATACGCCATGTGGATGGGCCACGACCGCCCCTCCGCCGACTTCGCCAATGCTCGATTCATCCTGCTGCTGTCCAGCCACCTGGAGACCGGCCACTACTTCAACCCCCACGCCCAGCGGATCATGGAGGCCAAGCAAGCCGGCGCCAAGTTGGCCGTGCTGGACCCGAGGCTCTCTAACACCGCCTCGATGGCCGACATGTGGCTCTCGACCTTTCCCGGCACCGAAGCGGCCGTCCTCCTGGCCATTGCCCGCCAGCTCTTGGAGTGGGACGCCGTCGACCACGAGTTCCTGAGGCGCTGGGTCAACTGGCAAGAGACGCTGGCACAGAAGCATCCCGGGCGCCCCCAGACCTACGAGTCGTTCATCGAGCTCCTCAAAGAGACCTACGCCGAGTACACCACGGAGTACGCGGCCGCCGAGTCGGGCGTTCAACCTGAGCAGATCACCGAGATCGCCCAGGCGATCGCAGACGCCGGCGACCGTTTCGCCTCCCACACCTGGCGCTCGGCCGGCTCCGGCAACCTGGGTGGCTGGCAAGTCGCCCGTTGTCTCTGGTTTCTGCAAGTCCTGACCGGCTCGGTGGGAACAAAGGGAGGCACCTCTCCCAACAGCTGGGACAAGTTCAAGCCTGCCCACTGGAACATGCCCCCCACCCACAGCCGCTGGAACCAGCTGTTGTGGCCCATCGAATACCCGCTCGCCCACCACGAGCTCTCCATCCTGCTCCCCTACTTCCTGAAGGAGGGAAGGGGCAAGCTGGACGTCTACTTCACCCGCGTCTACAACCCGGTGTGGACCAACCCGGACGGGTTCTCGTGGATCGAAGTTCTCACCGACGAGTCCAAAGTCGGCCTGCATGTGGCACTTACCCCCACCTGGTCTGAGACTGCCCAGTACGCCGACTATGTGCTGCCGATGGGCGTCAGCGCCGAGCGCCACGACACCCACTCCTACGAAACCCATGCCGGGCGCTGGCTCGGCTTCCGCCAACCGGTGTTCCGGGTCGCCGGCGAGCGCGACGGCAAGACCTATGACCGAACCTACGAAGCCAACCCGGGCGAAGTCTGGGAAGAGAACGAGTTCTGGTTCGATCTCTCCTGGCGGGTCGACCCGGATGGCTCACTGGGAATCAAGCAGTGGTTCGAATCCCCCACCGACCCCACCCGGCCGGTGTCCGTTGACGAGTACTACGGGTGGATGTTCGACAACTCCGTCCCGGGCCTGCCGGACAAGGCTGCCGCTGAAGGGATCACTCCACTCGAGTACATGCGCAAGTACGGAGCGGTCGAGATCGACAAGGACGTCTACGAAGTCCACGAACGCCCGGCCGAGAAGGGCCCAACCATCGACGGTGAAACCAAGACCGGTTTCGGCTCGCCGACCGGAAAGCTGGAATGGTGGTCCGAAACCATGGACGAGTGGGGCTGGCACGATGAGTCCATTCCCACCTACGTCAAGACTCACGTCTACTGGCGGGACATGGACATGGCCGGTAACGAGCGGATACTGCTGCCGATCTTCCGGCTGCCAACTCTGATTCACACCCGCAGCGGCAACTCCAAGTACCTGTACGAGATCAGTCATGGGCACCCGCTGTGGGTCAACCCAATCGACGCCGATGCGCTGGGCTTCGCTACCGGTGACCTGGTTCGTCTCAGTACCGATAACGGCTACTTTGTGATGCGGGCCTGGCGCACGGAAGGAATCCGCCCGGGCGTGGTGGCCGCCTCCCACCACATGGGCCGCTGGCGCCTGTCTGAAGCCCTCGGCAACGAGCGCTGGTCGTCTGCCCTCGTCGATATCACAAATGACGGCAACGGGGTGTGGAAGCTCCGCCAGAAGAAGGGCATTGAGCCTTTCAAGTCCGATGACCCCGACAGCGAGCGGATCTGGTGGAAGGACGCCGGAGTCAACCAGAACCTGGCCTTCCCAACCCATGCCGACCCGGTGTCCGGAATGCACGCCTGGCATCAGCGGGTGCGGCTGACCGCGGCCGAACCCGGCGACGAGTACGGCGACGTCGGGGTCGACACGAACAAGAGCTATGAGATCTACAAGGAATGGCTCGAACTGACCAAGCCGGGCCCGGGCCCGGGTGGCTTGCGGCGTCCTCTCTGGTTGGCCCGTCCGGTCAAACCCACTCCCGACGCCTATCAGATGTAGGCATGGCTCCCGGGGGTGACGCGGCCGCTGCCGCTACGAACGAGACAGGACTGTGGGCAGAGCTCGCCCGCGAGTGGACCCGGGACCGCCATCCGGCGTTGTGGGACGACCTCCCCGCCTCGGAAGCAGCAGTGGTCCGCTTCTACCAACCGGACCAGGACCTCGAGCGGAGGGCCCGTCACTGGGGGTACCAGTTCGCCGACGGTGACCTGGCGGATCTGTGCCGACTGGGGGCCGCCCTGGCGTTGGCCGAGGCCGACGGATGGAGGCGGGATGAGCCTCACATCGCCACCCGCGCCTACGAGGACCGGCGGTTTCTGCTGGGTGATCGACTGCTGCACTGGGCGGTCCCCTGGATGGACGCGGCCGCCCGCTGCCACCCGGCCGAACATCCCGTTGCCGAGCCGGCCCGGCTCACCTTGCTGGAACTCGGCGATCGCCTGCGGCCGGCCCCGGCTCTCACCGCGGGCACCGAGGGGCTGTTCGCCCCCGGCGAGGACAGCTACGGCCCGCTCGAACCCCGGGCGGATACGGCCGACTTCCTTCTGTCGGTCTGGAGCGGACGGGTCCTGATGAAGGCCACCATTGACTCGATGGGCGGATTCGACAGCGGGCACCGATCGATACCCGCAGATTGGCTAGCCGATCCTGAGATGAGAACCCTGCTGCGATACGTGTACCTGGTGGCCGCCCCCCGATGGGAACGGATGGCCGGCGAGCACCCGGGATCCGCCCGTCTATGGCGCGATCTGGCCGCCCGGGCCCGGCACACAGCCGGCACGCTTTCCAGTATCGATCCGGACTGATGTCGGTTGCGGGATGCGCCGCCTACCTAGCCCGACGAACTGGCGGTTGAGGAACGCGACGCCTGGCTCTTCACCCACCGTCGGGGAGGAGGTGCATGCCTGAGGGGCTACTCGGGGAGGAGTACCGGGACCTCGTGTGCCTGCACCGGTGGCGGCTCGCCCCGGTACTTCTCTACTTCCACCAGGCAGGTAGTCGACGGGCCCTGTGCCAGCGATGACGTTCCTGCGTCCCGAGTGAGAACGTTGGGATTGCCGCTCCGGCAGATGCCACCGGGCTCGGCTGGGTCGAACCAGGCGCCGGTCGGCAACTGCACCACCCCCGGCATGAGATGGTCGCCGACGGTCACCGAAGCCAGGCAGGCCCCGCGATCGTTGAAGACCCGAACCACGTCACCGGTCTCCAGGTCGCGGGCGGAGGCGTCCGAAGGATGGAGGCCGATCCGTTCCCGGCCATCGCTCTTGCCGTCCAGGCTGGTCTCGCCGTGATCCCACTGGGAGTGCAACCGGGTCTTGGGCTGGTTTGAGACCAGAGCGAGCGGGTGGGGGTTAGCTCCGCCCTGCCACTCCCCGGGCTCGATCCAGGTGGGATGCCCCGGGCAATCGGAGTATCCGAAGCCGGCAATGGTGTCCGAAAAGAGCTCGATCTTCCCGGACGGAGTGGGCAGTTCCGCTCCGGCGGGGTCGTCGCGGAATGCCGCCAGCGGTGACCTGGGCAGCTCGAGCCACTCGGAGGGAATCTGGAAGTAGCCGGTCTGGCGCAGCTCTTCCAGTTCCGGGTAGTCGGGATTGCCGGCGAGGAATCGCTCGTAGATGTGCTCGATCCACTCGTCACCGGTCCGTCCCTGCGTGAACTGTTGCCCGGAGCCGAGCCGGATGGCCAGTTCGCTGAAGATGTCGTAGTCGTGACGGGCTTCTCCGACCGGGTCGATGGCCTTCTCCATGTAGAACACGAAGTCGTCTGAGCCGTTGCCCCCCAGATCGTCCCGTTCGAGCGGAGTGGTCGCGGGAAGCACGATGTCCGAATGCCGCGCCAGCGAATTCCAAAACGGTTCGTGGACCACAATCGTGTCTGGCATCTGCCAGGCCTGGGCCAGCCGGTTGAGCTGCTGATGATGATGGAAGGGGTTACCCCCCGCCCAGTACACCAGG
>JBPCTX010000311.1:0-4050 GCA_051011455.1 Acidimicrobiia bacterium
AGGAGCTGGCAGTCTTCTTCCCCTTGCTATTCCTGACCGCAGCCGCGCTTGCCACCTACGTAATGATCAGCCGCCTGGTCCACGCCCAGCAGCCTCACATCGGCGTGATGCTGGCCAACGGGTTCACACGCAGGCAGGTCCTCAGTCACTACCTCGGCTACGGGGTGGTACCCGGCCTGGCCGGAGCCCTGCCCGGGGCTGTGGCAGGCGTGCTGTTGGCGAGGGTCATCACCGGCCTCTACACCGGGATGCTCTCGATCCCCGTCACCCGGGTTGAGTTCTACCCGGCCACCCTGATTGCCGGTGTCGCGTTCGGGTTGGTGACCAGCGTCCTGGCCGCCATCGCCCCGGCTTTGCTGGCATCTCGCATCGCCCCGGCCGAAGCCATGCGGGGCAGCGCACCAGCCGGGGGCGGGCGACCCAGTATCCCTGAGCGAGTCGTTCCCCCGCTCCGACGGCTGCCGATTCCATGGCGGATGGCCATGCGCGGCATCGAGCGGAATCCACGCCGCACTTCCTTCACCGTACTGGGAGTGGTCCTATCGCTCACGCTGGTGTTGGTCTCGTGGGGGATGCTCGACACGATCGTTCGCATCATGGACAAGCAGTTTGTCGAGATCCAACAGGAAGACGCCACCGTCTACTTCACCGGGCCGGTGCAGGCGGCCGACGTTGATGCTCTGCATGCGGTGCCCGGAGTGGAATTCGCCGAGGCTGTTCTGCTGATCCCGGCGGTCGTGACAACGGAGAGCCGCTACGAGACCACTCTGACGACCTATCCGGCAAACACCACCATGCACCGGTTCTTCGACGAAGACGGAAGGGAGCGACCGCTCCCCACTGATGGCATCTTGCTAGGGCGGGCCTTGCGAGACCTTCTCGACATCGAGGAGGGCGGGACTGCGACCCTGAAAGCGGCCGGAGCTTCAGTCGATGTTCGGGTGGCAGGGTTCATCGACGAACCGATCGGCACGATGGCCTACGCCTCCCGTGGCTATCTAGAGGAAGTGATCGGCGCCGAACTTCCTGCCACCGCCGCCTTGATTCAGTACTCCCCCGGGACCGACCTGGCGGAGATCCGGTCTCAGCTAGTCGGGCAGGACTCGGTGGCTGCCTTTGAGGACGCCAACGCCCTCTACGACACCGCGCAGGATTACATGGTCTTCTTCTATCTGTTCGTAGGCGTGATGCTGGTGTTCGGAGGGGCGATGGCCTTCGCCCTGATCTTCAGCGCCATGTCGGTGAACATCGCCGAACGCACCCGGGAGGTGGCCACCCTGCTGGCGGTGGGAACCGAGCGCCGCCAGATCAGCAGGATGATCACCGCCGAAAACATGACCGTGGCGCTGATCGGGATCCCTCTGGGTCTGGGTGTCGGCTACCTGGCCGCCCAGCAGGCGATGGCCTCGTTCGAAAGCGACCTGTTCGCCTTCGACCTCTACATCCGCCCCAGCACCCTGGTCATTTCAGCACTCGCCATTCTGGTGGTCGCCTTGCTCTCCCAATGGCCGGGCCTGAGAGCCATCGGGAGACTCGACATTGCGAAGATTGTTAAAGAGCGGAGCTTGTGAGCCTTCCGGCTCACTAGCTTCGCGGCCATCGGCTATCGGCCATCAGCTGTCAGCCAGAACATGGTGCGGGCCTCGTGGTGCTTCTTAGCTGGGCCTAACTGGGAGGTTTCCCCAAACGAGAGCACCGCAACGCGCTCTCAGCCCTCCCCTAGCAACACGCAGTGTTGCCGCCCTCCCGCAAGCGGGAGGGGAATGGACCAGGGACCAGGGACCAGGGGAATGGACTAGTAACTAGGCAGGGATTGTCCTGTTTCGAGGACGCTTTTTAGGCCGGAGACTATGTAGGGGAAGCCGTTGGTGAAGTTGGCGTAGGTCTGGCTTTCGGCCGGCGCGTCGTACAGCTCGACGGTGAGCTTTGAGGCCCCGTTGGCGTCCTCAACCAGCCAGACCTCGCGAACCGGGCCTTCCGCCTCGAGCTCAGGGTCCCAGCGGGCGTGGAAACTCATCTCCAGGCGATGGGGTGGATCGATGGCGATCACAGAGCCGTCGGCGACCACGGAGCCATCCTCGCCCAGGTACCGGAGCTCGCTGCCCTCGGACCAGTCGGACTGCACCCGGGTGCCGTAGAAGTAACGCACGGTGTAGTCGCCGTCGGTGATCGCGTTCCACACTTCCTTGGGCTCGGCGGCGATGTAGGCCTGATAGACATGGTTGGGCTTGCTCATTGGCTCGACTCCTTCGAACTCTGCCTTCAGGCCGGCTATCGCACCGACCCTCGGCTCCGTGTATTTGCTGATCCAGCGGTCATGCACCAGCCGGATGGGAACGGGATTGAGGTAGTGAAGCTTGCTTCTCCCCTGGCGGCGGGTCGTCACCAACCCGCCTTCCTCGAGCACGCGCAAGTGGCTCATCACTCCGAACCTCGTCATGTTCGGGAGGTGAGCACACAACTGCCCCAGGGTCTGGCCGTCCTCGACAAACAGCTTGTCGAGAAGCAGCCTTCGACTGGGGTCATTCAGGGCCCGAAAAACCTCATCCATGGCTTGCATTATATGTGAGTGTTTACTCACATGTCAACTGCCGGTAACCTGCATCCCCCATGTCTGCAAAGTTCTCCCTGGTTGTCGCCGGCGCGGTCCTGGCGGCCGCCTGCACCTCCACGGCCGTTCCCTCCAGCGGCCCTCCGAGCACCAACGCTCCGCTCGGCACAACGACGAGCACGACCACAGATTCCCTCTCCAGGCCCCCGTTCTGTTCTGAGCTCTGGGAACCACAACAGACGGGAAATGTGGATTCCGACGAACTAGACGAGATCTCCGGAGCCGCCGTCAGCCGCGATCACGCGGACGTGATCTGGGTGCACAACGACTCCGGCAACGACGCCGAAGTCTTCGCCATCGACGCAACCGGAACCGAACTGGGCCGCGTCTCGTTGCCCGACCTGTCGGCTCGCGATTGGGAGGACATGGCGCTCGGGCCCGGACCCGATCCGGACCGCGACTACCTGTACCTGGCCGACATCGGCGACAATCGCGGGACCCGCGACGAGGTTTCGATTCACCGAATCCCGGAGCCCGATCCGGACATCGACGCCGCCCCGGGGGGCGAAACGCTGCTCGTGACCTATCCGGCCGGGCCGACAGAGGCCGAGACTCTATTGGTTGATCCGGTGTCCGGTGACATGTTGATCGTAGGCAAAGCCATCTCCGGCCAGACCCCGGTCCACGAGATACCCGGCACTGTTGACTGGTCGCTCCCCCACGAGGCGAGCTACCTGGGAGAGATCGGACTCGGGACCTTCGCCGTAGCCACCGGAGGAGATGTCGGAGTGAACGTCATCTTGATCCGGACCTACGACGAAGTGTTCATGTGGGAGCGGCGGCCGGGAGAGGGTCTCGCCGCCGGACTGAGCTCTCCCCGGTGTCGGGTGGCCTCGGTCAACGAGACCCAGGGCGAGGCCATTGCGCTCACCCCCGACGAGACCTCCTTCTACACCATCAGCGAGGGAGAACATCAGCCGATCCTGAGCTTCTCCGGTCAGGGAACCGGGTCCTAGGAGCAAGCAGACGCCACTGCTACCTTGCGAAGGTGTTCAGCGTTGCGATCGTCGTGCTTGCCTACACATTCGCCGTGGTAGGAGGCTTCCTCCTCGGACGCTACGGCCTAGACACCTCCCGCCGCCGCTCCAGCTGAACCATCCGCCCTCTCAGTGTCCTTTCAGGTCCGCTCTTATACATTCGGCGGGAACGCTTAGAGGAGGAAGGGCATGAAGACCCGAACCAAGATCATCATCTCGGGCGCGGCGGTGGTTGCCCTGACGGCGGCCGGCGCCACTGCTGCCATCAGCTCGGACGACGACGACGGCACCGAGGTACCGATAACCGGTGTCGCGCTGGAAGAGGCCAGCAGGGCCGCCCTGGACCACACCGGCGGTGGAACAGTCGTCGAGACCGAAGTCGGCGATGAAGAGAGCTACTACGAAGTAGAGGTAAGAAAGCTCGACGGCAGCTCGGTTGACGTGCAGCTCGACGAACAGTTC
>JBPCTX010000312.1:0-20601 GCA_051011455.1 Acidimicrobiia bacterium
ATGGGTCGGGTAGACCCCGACATCGTCCGGGAGTTCGGCCATCCGCGGCAGTGAGCCGTATTGGAGGCGCGCAAGTTGGTGGGCGAATTCGGAGCCGAGCAGATCGGAGCGGCCTGCCGCTCCTACCAACAGGCTTCCGCCGGTGAACACGGCCACCGGCGTCTCATCAACCAGGACAAGGTACGCAATGTGCTCCGGTGTATGGCCGGGCGTGTGCAGCGGCCTGATGGTCAGCCCGTTGCCGCCGGCCAGCTCCTCCTGATGAAACGCCGGGACGAAGGCGAACCCAACCCCCGAGCCGGCCGGGAGCACCAGGTCCGCTCCGGCCCGAAGGGCCAGATCCCGTCCCCCCGACACGTAGTCGTTGTGCACGTGGGTCTCGAGCACGTGGGTGACTGTGGCGGCGGGCTCGATCAGCTCGAGGAAGCGGTCGATGTCGCGCTGTGGGTCCACGACCACTACCGAGTTCCCATGATGGAGGAGGTAGGTGGTATCGCCCAGGCTGGCGGTTCTGATCGGCTCAACCTTCATGGTGGGGTCCATGAGTGTGAGCCTATTCGTTGCCGCCGGAATGATTGGTGGACGGCCCCAGGAGGATCAAGCCTGGCGGACAAACTCCTTGAGCAGGTCGAGGCCGACCGGGCCGGCCTCCAGGACGTCGGCGTGGAACTGCTTGAGATCGAACTCCGAGCCGAGCTTGGCCTTGCGCTCTTCTCTCAGGTCGAGGATCACGCGCTCGCCGATCTTGTAGGCGGGAGCCTGACCGGGCCATCCCAGATAGCGGGTCACCTCAGAGCGGGCGTAGTCGGGGAGCTGACCGGCGTAGTCGGTCATCATTTCCACCGCAAAATCAAATGACCACTTCTCGCCGGGGTGGAATGGCTGACCATCGGGAATCGTCAGATCGAGATGCATGCCGATGTCGATCGCCACCCGACAGGCACGCAATATCTCGGAGGCCAGCATGCCGAAGACGTACTCAGGCTTCTCGAAATAGCCGAGCTCCCGCATCAGGCGCTCCGAGTACAAAGCCCAGCCTTCACCGCTTCCGCTGTACCAAACCCATACCCGTTGCAAGCGGCTGGTGTGCTCCTCCAGGCTCATCTGAACGCCGGTCTGGAGGTGATGACCCGGGAAGCCCTCGTGGTAAGCCGTGCTGACGTTGTCCCAGATCGGAATCGTCTCGTTGTCTCCCACCGAGAACCAGATGCTGCCCGGGCGGCTGAAGTCCTCGCTGGGGCTGATGTAGTAGGCACCGATGAAACTGCCGGGCGGCGCCAGCTTGGTCTCAACCTGCTTGGCCAGCTCGGGAACGTCGAAGTGGGAGCCGTCCAGCTCGGCGAGGGCTACCTCCTGGCGCTCCTGCATCAAGCGCCGGAAGTCTTCGCGGGGGGCCCGGCGAGCGGGATCGGTGTTGAGCAGCTCGACGACCTCACGGCGGCTCGCCCCGGGAAGAATCTCATGACTCAGCTCCCGCATATCTGCTCGCAAGCGCTCGATTTCCGACCAGCCCCAGGCGTATGTCTCCTCGAGATCAACCTCCGTGCCCAGGAAGTAACGGGAGGCGGCGGAATAGCGCTCCCGGCCGACGCCGTCATCTTCGGGCGCACCGGGAAGGTAAGACTCGCGCAGCCAGTCGGCCGCCTCACCGAACGCGGCGGCAGCGGCTTCGGTCGCCTTCTCCGCCGCCACCAGCTCCGATCCGTCGGCTCCATCGTCTGCCATGGTCTTGACCAGAGTCCGGAGAGCGGAATCGGGACCGGCGTTGGTGTGGCACTGCTCGATCACGCCAAGAACCTGGCGGCGGGCGGCATACAGGCCGCGACCCATACCAACCTCGAGCGTGGAGCGAATACCGGATAGCGCCCCTCCGAGCCCGTTCAGTCTGGCGATAACGGCTTTCCGGCCCTCGGCCGAGGAAGTATCCATGACGTCGAATACCTCGCGTACTTCGTAGAGGGGGCAGGCCAGGGTGCGCAGCTCGCGGTAGACGTCGTCATGAGACGCCCTGGCCTCCTCCAGATCGGTGAACATGCGGGCGACCTGGACGGCCCGCTGCGCCCACGGATTGGGGTCGTCCGGCACTTCATCAATGCGCCGGCGCAGGTTTCGGATGTACTCAATTCCAGCTTCGATCCCATCCGGGCTGTAGTCGGTCCATCGATGGTCGTGACCCTCGATTCCGACATAGGTGGCATCCACCGGGAATAGCGCAGCCATCTCATCGACGGCCTCACTGCTCAGCTGCCAAATATCCTGTGTCATCGCCACGGGATGCTAGATCACATCGGTCCATCAGTCGGCAACCGGCCATCGGCCATCGGCCATCGGCCACCTGAGTTGTGGGACGGTCCACAGCGAGAAGGCGACGAGGGGCAGAGAACAACCCTGAGGTTGGAGCGCTTCTAACCGACGTTGCGACCTTCGCCCGGTTCCTGCTCCTGGCGGCGGATCTCGGCTGCCCTGGCGTGACCCTCCAGGCCTTCTTGGCGGGCCAACCAGGCCGTCTCGGCCCTCAGCTCGGGCGTCGAGTCGATCTCGAGCCAGGTTCTCACCCGCAGGAACGAAAGCACCGAGAGTCCACCAGTGAACCGTGCGGTGCCACCGGTCGGCAGAACATGGTTGGGACCGACCCCGTAGTCGCCGAACACCTCGGCTGAACCTTCTCCCACGAACACGGCCCCGTAGTTGCTGAGGCGAGAACGGACGTCAGCGGCATCGGCTAGAGACAGTTGGAGGTGCTCAGGAGCAATCGCGTCACAGGCCGCTATCGCTTCGTCGAGGTCGCCGACCAGGATCGCCGCTCCGGCCTCCAGCGCGGGCCGGGCGATCGCCGCGGTCGGCAGCGAGTCCAATCCGGCCTTCACTTCAGCCCGAACGGCATCGGCGAGTCGGTGATCTGCCGTAATCAGAATCGGCAGAGCGTCAGGGTCATGTTCGGCCTGGGCAATGAGATCGGCTGCGACCACTGCTGGATCGGCTGTGGCGTCGGCCAGCACCACCAGTTCCGAAGGACCGGCCAGCATGTCGATCCCGACTCTCCCGAACACGATTCGTTTGGCGGCCGTGACGTAGCGGTTGCCCGGCCCCACCACCATGTCGCAGGGCTCAAGCGGTCCCGCCCCGAAGGCCAGCGCCGCGATGGCATGGGCACCGCCGGCAACCAGCATCCCGTCTACGCCCGCCACCGCGGCAGCCGCCAGGGTGATCGGTGCCGGGCGCGGGGAAGCCACCCACACCTCCGACACGCCGGCCGCTCGTGCCGTCACCGCCGTCATCAACACCGACGATGGGAGCGGGTATCGACCTCCCGGCGCGTAGCAACCGGCCCGCTCAACGGGGACGACCGTGTGGCCTGCCCGGCCTCCCGTCACCTCCACTCCATCGAGGCTCGTCAGGGCCCGGCGCTGCGCCAGAGCAAACCGCTCGATGCGACCGGCGGTTGTCCGGAGCCGAGCGAGGTCCGCACCCGGGATGCTCCCGGCGGCCTCTTGCAGGTCGTCGCGGGTGAGAAACAGTGGGAGGCCGTCGGGTCGCTCCTCGAACTGAGACGTCAGAGAATCCAACGCCGCCACGCCCCCCTTCTCCACCTGGGACACGATGGCCGAGGCGACGGCCATCGTCTCGGCATCGACTCCGCCACCGCGCGAATCGGTGACCTGACTCAGAGCTCTGTTGGGGAGAAGACTGCTCACGGCGTGCTCTTGGCCTGCATGGGCCGGCGAGTGAGGCGCCGATTCCGCCCGGCCAGTTCCTGCTGCAGGTCCGCCAGCGATCCCCCGGCTTGCCGCAGTCGGACGAGCGCAAAGTACACGAGGTCGGCGGCCTCGTGGACCACCTCGTCGGTTGTGACGGCTTCGGCCAGCTCCGCCGCCTCCTCACTCAGCTTGGCCTTCAGCAATCCCGGATCGCTCAGCAGACGGGTGGTTCCGGATTCGGGGTCGGGGAGCACCATCCGCCGGGCAATGGCGCGATCGAGGGTGCCAAGGTTGAACTCCGGGCGCCAGCAGGCCGGCTGGCCGGTGTGGCAAAACCCGGAGCCGCTCTGACGCACCGTGAACCTGAGGGCATCTCCGTCGCAGTCCAGGTCTATAGCCAGCAACTCCTGAGTCGCACCAGAAGTAGCTCCCTTCACCCACAGCTCGCGCCGCGAGCGAGACCAGTAGACACCACGTCTTCGGGCCACAGCTTCCGTCAGCGACTCCCGGCTGCTCCAAACCAGGCCGAGCGACGTCCCGAGCTCATCGACGACCACCGTCGGCCACAGCTCACCGTCGATCGGCCTGGTCAAGGGCGCTGCAATCGCCTCACCGAGCGCCAGAGCTCCTGAATAGAGAGCCATGCCGATCTGAGCGTCGGCCCCAAGAGCGTGCAGATCAGCGATCTCCCCGGCGGTGGTGATCCCCCCGGCCGCCGTCACCCGGGCGGTCCCGGCGGCGGCCACCGCCGCCTCAACCAGTTCCACGTCAAAGCCGGCCATAGCCCCTTCGTGCTCCACCTGGGTGAGCAAGAAGCCACCGACAACGGGGGCGAGCTGGGTAATGCGGTCGAGCACCGGAAATCCGGTGCGGGTCTCCCAGCCCTCCACCACCACCTCGCCATGCTCGGCATCGACCGCCGCCACCACCCTGTCGCGAGGCAGCTGAGCGCAGAACTCAACCGAGGCGGCCGTACCGATGATCACCCGTTCCGCCCCGGCGTCCAGCCACCGCCGAGCCGCGTCCGTGGTCCGGATCCCGCCGCCCACCCGGCAGCGGGCGAGCCTCACCATCTGCCGGATCAGCTCCGTGTTGTTGCCGACTCCACGGGCCGCGTCCAGATCGACCACGGCCACTTCCCCGGCCACCGCGAACTCGTCCAACCGCTCGAGCGGATCACCACCCTCCAGCACCAGGTGTCTGCCCCGCCGCAGTTGGACGGCTCGACCCTGGCTGATGTCGATGCTGGGAATGATCATCGCCGCACCGCCATGCCGAGCCCGGCCAACTCCTCTTTGGCGGAGCCGACCGTGCGAAGGTCGTCGTGAAACAGGGTGGCGGCCAGGACCGCATCCGCCCCGGCCGTGACAGCGTCTGCCATGTCGGCCACCGCTCCCACGCCACCGGAGGCAATGATCGGGATGGGCACGGCCGCGCTCACCGCCGCTACCAGGTCGAGGTCGTATCCCTCGCCGGTACCGTCCCGGTCCCAGCTGGTGAGCAAGATCTCGCCTGCCCCCCGCTTGGCTCCCTCGCGGGCCCAATCGACCGCCAACAGAGATGTGGTCTGGCTGCCGCCTACGACCAGCACTTCCCAGTCCTCACCTTGTCGACGAGCGTCAATGGCCAGGACGATGCATTGGCTTCCGAAACGCTCGGCCAACTCGTCGATCAGACCGGGGCGGCGGACGGCGGCCGTGTTGACACTGACGCGATCGGCTCCGGCCTGAAGCAAACGGTCGGCGTCCTCCACATCGCGCACCCCACCCCCGACTGTCAGGGGGATGTGGATCCGGCTCCTGACCCGGCCGACCGTGTCGACCCGGGTGGCGGCCTCCTCCGGAGATGCAGCAATGTCGAGTACAACGATCTCGTCCGCACCCTGAGCTTCGTAGAGCTCGGCCCGGGCGGCCGGGTCACCCGAGTCGCGCAGATCCTGGAACTGCACTCCCTTGACCACGCGGCCCCCGCGCACGTCCAGACAGGGGATGATGCGGTGTGAGTGGCGACCGGACCCGACCGGAGATCCCAGGGCCGGGCTGTTCGACAGCCAGCGCCGCAGCAAATCCATCCCGAATGCGCCCGACAACTCGGGGTGGAATTGAGTGGCCAGCAGACGCCCCCTTTGCAGGGCCGAGACGAAGCGACCGCCGTACTCGGTCCAGGCACCCAGCCACCCGTCCGGCAGCCGAGGTAGGCAATAGGTATTGGCGAAGGCAGCATCGCCTGATCCGAGCAGGCCGCCCGGGTCTGCCTCCACCCGATTCCATCCCAGATGAGGCAGGCGCATCGTGGCGGGCAGAGCGACAAACCTGTCTTCAACGATCCCGAGGCCCGCAACGCCCGGGTTCTCATCACTGGCCGTCCCCAGCATTTGCATCCCAAGGCACACCGCCAGCAACGGCCTCCCACCTGCGGCCCGGGCGCGGATCGCACGGTCCAAACCGGCCGCCCGGAGAGAAGAGATGCCGGCTCCGAATGAACCGACTCCGGGCACCACTCCGAACTCGGCCCGGCCGAACTCATCGGGATCGGTGGTCACCACTGTCTCGGTACCCAACGACTTGAAGGCCGACTGAATCGAGGCCAGGTTGGCTACGCCCGAGTCGGCAATCGCAACCGTGCTCATCGGCGCCCTCCCTCGATGGTCCCCTTGGTCGACGGGATGTCCGAGCCTCCGGACAGCTCCACCGCCTCTCGTAGTGAGAGCGCGAGCGCCTTGAAAGCAGCCTCAGCCCGGTGATGATCGTTTGCTCCCTTCAGCACATCAGCGTGGACCGTGATGCCGGCGTTGCGGGCGAATGAGTCGATGAAGTGGGGGAGGTTCTCCGTCGACAGAGCTCCGATCGACTCGCGCTGCAGACCCAGGTCGACAAAGGCGCCGCCCCGGCCGGAAACGTCAACCACCACTCGGGCCAGTGCCTCATCGAGCGGGGCAAAGGCGGTGGCGAACCTGGCGATCCCTCGCCGGTCGCCGAGAGCCTCATCAAAAGCCTCCCCGAGGACGATCCCGCAGTCCTCCACTGTGTGATGATCGTCAACCTCCAGGTCACCTCGGCAGGTCAGCGTCAGGTTGAAGCGGCCGTGCCGGGTAAGCGCCGTCAGGAGGTGATCGAGGAAGCCGATCCCGGTGTCGATCTCGGCCCGACCGTCACCCTCGAGAGTGAGTTCGGCCGTGACCCGGGTCTCGGAGGTCTGTCGCTTGATCTGGGCTGTCCTGTTCATGGCACGATCTGTGACAGGTTGGTCACCACCACATCGGTGCCTCCGGCTGCCTTGATGGCGGGGATGATCGTGGGCAGATCTACCCGTGGGACGGCGGCCCGCACCGCGTATCCCTGGCTTCCGAACAGGGGGGCCACAGTGGCTTCCCTCATGCTGGGCAGCAGGGCCACCAGCGACTCCAGCCGATCCGCAGGAGCGTTGACCTCAATCATCACCCGGCGCCGAGCGTTGAGAACCGACTCGAGCAGCAGGGCCAGGTCGGTGATCCGCTCTTTGCGATAGGGGTCGGCCATCGCCTGCTGGGAGGCGTAGAGGCGGGTCGAGGACTCACCGAGCACATCGACGATGCGAAGCCCGTTGGCCCGGAGCGTGCCGCCCGTGGCGGAATTGTCCACGATTACATCGGCATCCTCGGGCGGAAAGACCTCGGTGGCTCCGTAGCTCCGAATCACCTCAGCATCGAGACGCTGCTCCGCCACCCAGGCCTCAGTCAGGTTGATGTATTCGGTCGCAATCACCAGCCGCCGGCCCGGCAGCTGCTCCCACTCCTCGGGAGCGGCTGCCACCAGCTTGACGGTGTCCATCCCGGTGTCGAGGACCTCCACCAGATCGGCCCGCAACTCCCGTACCCAGTCGGCGCCTGCGAACCCGACATCGCGGGAACCGAGGTCGAGCATCTCAACGATGTTCTGGGGTTTGAGGATCTTCACCTCGAACCCCGGCAGCGACATCACCGGCCGGTAGCCGCGCGCCGTCGGCGTGACGGTGATACCGGCGTCACCTAGTAAGTCATGGACTCCCCTGGCCATGTGTCCTTTTGGAAGGCCGAGGTGGATTGGTTGTTGGTTCATGGTGTTCCTCCGGCTGGCCTGCGGAGGAACGGATACAAGAAAACCGGCCTTCGCAGGCCGGCTGTGGTGTCGCTTGATGTGCGCGGACTACACCTCCAACCAGCCCTCCTGGGCATGGTGATGATGGAGGTGGTGGACCGAGCTGAACATTGTGGACGTATTTCTAGGCCGAATGTCGTCGCTATGCAAACGGAGTGGTCCCGGTCTGATCACGTCTGAGCTGGCTCGGCGTCCTCCCGGAGAACGTCAGGCAGCGTCTCTTCCAGGGTCCGCAGCGGCTCGTACGACAACGCGATCAGGCTGGCGATCACACTGGCAATTGCCAGCACCAGGAAGAACAGTGCGTAGCCGCGGCCGTCACCGGTCCCGATGAACTGTCCGACGGTGGAAGCCAGGGCTCCCCCCTCGGCCATCAGTGGCTCGAACACTTCGTCGGCAAGCGGACCGGCCAGCAAGTACGCGATCGGGATTGCCAGCTGGGCAATCGTCCGCCGCACAGCGAAAACCCGTCCCTGCAGATCCAGATCCACTTTGGACTGCCAAACAGCCTGGCTGGCGCTGTTGGCGATGGGAAGCACGAACATGACAATGAAAGCACCGATCGTGAAGAGGACGATTGAGGGCCTGAGGGAGCCGAGGAACAAGCCGGCCGCGATGACAAAGTTGGCGAAGACCACGCCCAGGACACGGCGCCGGGGTCCACCCCAGGCACTCACTACCACACTGCCTGCCAACATCCCGGTGGCGCCGAGTGAGAAGGCTGCTCCCGCCGCCGCCTCGCTGGCGAACGACAACATGAGCGGGAACAAGAGCACGCTGACGAAGCCGAACACGAAGTTGACCGAGGTGAAGAAGAGCAGGAACGCCCACAACGGGCGCCGCCGCCGGATATAGGTGAGGCCGTACCGGGCCTCCTCCCACAGCTTCCCTTCGGCTTCCTCTCCAGCGGCCGACTTTTCGGGGGCGGGGAAGCGAACCCAGGTGAGGGTGAGAATCGCGATCACGAACGTCGCCACATCGACGATAAGCACCAGGGTCAGGTCGCCCCAGAACAGCAGCACGCCCCCAAGCACCGGACCGATTATCTGGCCAACTGCCTCGGCCATCTGGACCAGTCCGGCCGCCCGCCCATACTGGTCCTTGGTCACCAGCAGCGAGGTGGCGGCCGTATAGGCAGGAAATTGCAGCGTTGAGAAGGCGGCGCTCAGCGCCAGAGCCGGGTACAGATGCCAGATCTCCAAGGAGTCGGTGAAGTGCAGAGCCGCGATGATCAGCGTCCCGGCGGCGGCTCCGGTGTCTGAGAGAATCATTGCCCAGCGCCGGTCCCATCGATCAACCAGGGCGCCGGCAAAGGGCCCGAGGATGATGCTCGGCACCATCGTGGCCAGGAGGACCAGAGCCAGGCGGGTGGCCGATCCCGTCTCCCGGAACACCCAGACCGCCAGAGCGAAGCCGGTCAAGCTGGAGCCAATCAGCGAAACGAGTTGGCCGAACCAGACGGTTAGGAACGTCCTGCTGAACTTAGGTGATTGGCTCACGGGGCTCCCGGCGGGGTGACTTGTGAACCTAGCGGGTGCCGCCGGCACGGCGATTGGCTAGGGTCGGTTCATGCGAATGCAATCAGGCCGAATGGTGAGCCTGGGGTATGGCAAGTACGTGCGATCGGATGACGTCTCTGTCGTCGAGCCATTGACGGAGGGGCGCGGACCCGGACGCCGGACCCTGGTTTGGGTACGCGGACTGGCCGACCCGATTGTCGCCTCCCGTTCGGTGTCGGCGATCGTCAACGAACTCACCAACCCGGCCCTTACCGACGAGTAGCCCGGCTAGATCTCGTCCTCAATGTCCCCTTCGAAGTGGAACATGGGATCCGGCGCGTCACTGACTCCCAATCGGGCGGCGACGGTGTTAACGATGTCCATCAGCGGCTTCGACTCCATGGCGGCACGGAAGCTCTCCTCAGAAACCCACTTGGAAACCACTGCGTAGTTGCTCCCGCGGTGGGAGACCATCACATGTATGCAATCGCGGTGGTTGCGCAGCGCCGACCCCAGCAGATCGTCCCAGATCTCAAGGGCGTCATTCGGGGCATTCTCGATGTCGAACACCGCGATCCGTAGAAATGACATGCTGCAAGCTCCTTTGTTGTCTCCCGCCTGAACCTACCCTCCGCCGGGGCTCGGGACCAATGGTGGGGTTCCACTCACCGCTTGCGAGGAACCGTGTGCTCCCAATCTGCCAGGATCGCCCGCAGGGCCGACACAAAGGCGAGTGGCTGGTCGATGATGAGGTGGTGATAGGCCTCGGGGATAGCTACCACGGGGGCATTGCGGCCCAGCAACTCGTGCATGTAGTCGCTGACGTCGGGGGTTACCAGGTGGGAGAGCTCGCCCCGGAACAGTGCCACCCGGGTCTGAATCCCGGCCAGGAACTCGTGGATGGCGGCGGGCTTCAGGCGGGCGAAGATGTTGGGATCGAATTTCCAGGTCCAGCCTCCTTCCACCTGATGAAGTGACCGGCGGGCGATGTAGTCCATCACATACTCGGGACCGGGAGGCTGGCTGGGCACCAGACGGAAGTGCTGGAGCGCGGTCTCCAGTTCGGGGTAGGTCTTCGGATTGCGAAACGCACGGCCGCGCACCGCCTCCTCGCGTTCGGGATCAGGACGGGTCACAGGGGAATCCACGATGATCGCTCCCAGGAGACGATGTCCATGCAGGGCAGCAGTTACGATCGAAACCAGGCCACCCATCGAGTGGCCGACCAGCACCGGGGGAGCATCGATTCCGCACGCCCCACAGACAGCCATGATCTCCTCGGCCCAGAGGTCGAAGGCGTAATCCGGGCGGCGCCCGCTGTCTCCGTGGCCAGACAGGTCGATGGCTACCGGGTGATATCGCTCGGTGAACATGGGCGCCAGATGGGTCCACCAGTGGGCGTGGGCACTGCCGCCGTGCACGAACACGATTCCGGGTTTGTCCCGCTCGCCCCACTCCAGGTAGTGAATGGGCACCCCAGCCACCTGAACTGTGTCCTCGTTCATGGGGGTGTCGATCGCCCGGGAGAACCAGGCGGGAACTTCGAGTGCGGAGCTCATACCTGCGGCATAGTCAGCGCGGCCATGTCCTCGTCGAGGGTGGCGCGCACGTAATCTGCCGTCGCCCGCCGGACCCGGCGCTTCGAGGGGAGATATCCGCCGGGGGGGAACTTGGCCATCGCGGCAGCCCGGGCCATCGAATGCTCCAGCAGCTGATCGGGAGCTACCGCCTCATCCAGATAGCCGGCTTTCACCGCACCGGCCGCATCGAAGAGCTCCGCATGCAGCGTCGCCCTGGTGAGCAGACGGGGATCCAGCCGGGCCCGGGCCAGCTCCACGGTGAATACGGGCAACGGCATCCCTATTCCCACCTCGTTGAGGCCGATCGACCAATCGCCCTCGACTCCGATTCGGTGGTCGGCGGCCAGCAGGAACATGGCGCCGGCTGCCACCGCGTGACCGGTACACGCCACCACGACCGGCCGTGGGAACTCCCAGATTCTCAACAGCAGCTCGGCGCCCGAGCGGACCAGCGCCTGCATCGCTGCCACGCCGGAGCCCATCACCGACAGGTCAAAGCCGCCCGAGAAGCGGCCCGGCCGGCCGGCCAGCAAGACTGCGGCCGCCTCTCTCTCTGCCCGATCGAGGGCAGCCTGCAGGGCACCAATCGATTCACTGTTGAAGACATTGGCCTTGCCGTCGTCGAGCACGAGGACGGCCACGTCCCCTTCGAGCCGATAGCCGAGCAGGTCGGTCATATCCGCAAACTAGCCCGCCGGCACCTGCCTAAACAGATCGCGCTCAGAAATCTGTCACACCCGGTCTGTACCTTGGCTGCCATGAATACGAACACGTCCCCCCCAGACATGATTCTCGCCCAGGAGGCCCTGGCAGTGGCCGGGATCCAGGCCACTGAGGTCGACCACTGCACCGTCGAGGCCTGCTCCTGGTGCCCGGGCCAGCCTCTGGTTCTGGCTGCCTGACGACCGCGACGTCGATGTCGTAGCCATTATGGTGGGACCCACCATGGCGCTAGAACGTCCCAGTTTCACGGTGGGAATCGAGGAGGAGTACCTCCTTGTTGAGAGCGATAGCCGCGACCTGGTCAGAGACCCTCCCAAGGAGCTGTGGGATGATCTCAACGCGGCACTCGGCAGCGAAGTTGGCAGCGAGTTCATGCGCTCTCAGGTCGAGATCCAGACCCGGCCCTGCGCCGACATCGCCGAGGCTCGCGAGGACCTGACCGCCAAGCGGCGTGCAGTTTGCGACATTGCCGAACGGTACGACCTGCATCCGATCGCAGCCTCCACCCACCCCTTTGCCGACTGGGGCCAACAACTCCACACCGACAAGGAGCGCTACAACCTGCTGGCCCGCGACATGCAGGGCGTGGTGAGGCGGCTACTCATCTCGGGAATGCACGTGCATGTGGGGATCCACGACCCCGACGTCCGCATCGACTTGATGAGCCAGGTCTCCTACTTCCTCCCCCACCTGCTGGCACTCAGCACATCCAGCCCGTTCTGGCACGGCGAGGACACCGGGCTCAAGAGCTACCGGATGAGTATCTTCAAGGCCCTCCCCCGTACCGGGCTCCCCGAGCACTTCAATAGCTGGGCTGAGTACGAGCGACATGTCAACGTGCTGGTGGAGGCCGGTATCTTCGAGGACGCCTCGCAGGTGTGGTGGGACGTCCGCCCCAGTGCCAACTTCCCGACACTGGAGATGCGGGTCGCCGACATCTGCACCACTGTGGAAGACGGCCTGTCCGTCGCCGCCGTCTACCTGAGCCTCCTCAGCATGCTGTTCACCAAGCGCCAGAGCAACCAGCGTTGGCGTACGTACTCCAACTTCCTGATAGCCGAGAACCTGTGGCGCGCTCAGCGCTACGGCATCAACGAGCCGATGATGGACTTCGGCCTCGGCCAGTTGGTGTCATTCGCCGATCTCTCCGAAGAGCTCATCGAGATCCTGACTCCCGAGGCCGAGCGGCTCGGATGCATGGCCGAGGTCGAGAACATCCGGGAAATTGTCAGGCGAGGGACCAGCGCCGATCGCCAACTCGCCGTGTACGAGAAGGCTCTGGCCGAAAACGCCGGCCCCCGCGATGCCCTCAAGCGGGTGGTGGACTTCCTGATCAAAGAAACCAGAGTGGGGCTGTAACAAAGGGCCCATGAGCAGGGCTGGAGGGGCGGAGCCGCTGGCCGACAGCCGACAGCCAACAGCCAACAGCCAAGAAGCAACCACGACGGTACAGACAACGTTCTGGCTGAAAGCTGATAGCTGAAAGCTGATAGCTGAAAGCCGAACGCCGAACGCCGAACGCCGAACGCCGAACGCCGACAGATACAATCCGGTCATGTCCACCGATTACTCGCCTCCCCTCAAGGACATCGGCTTCGTGCTCGAGCAGGTGACGGATCTGGCGGGGTTGCTGGAGCTCGACGACTTCAATCATGCCGATCTCGAGACCGTTCTAGGCGCCCTAGACGAGGCCGGGCGGTTCATGTCGGAAGTGATCGCCCCCACCAACCGCACCGGTGATCAAGTCGGCTCCGTTCACGATGGTGACGCCTCCGTCATCACACCGGCCGGCTTCCGAGAGGCATACGCCAAGTTTGTCGAGTCGGGCTGGGGGTCGATCGGGTATCCACTCGAGGCAGGCGGGGCCGGACTGCCGTGGCTGATCGGTCTCGTGGTTCAGGAGATGTTTACCTCCTCCAACATGGCTTTCTCGCTTGGCCCGATGCTGACCCAGGGCGCCGTCGAGGCACTGATATTCCACGGGTCGGATGAACAGAAGGCCACTTACCTGGACAAGCTCTCAAGCGGCGAGTGGACGGGAACGATGGTTCTCACCGAGCCGGAGGCCGGCTCTGACGTGGGTGCGCTCCGGACGAAGGCGATACCCAATCCGGACGGCACGTACTCCGTCAGCGGAACCAAGATCTTCATCAGCTGGGGCGAGCATGACCTGACCGACAACATCATTCACATGGTGTTGGCCCGAACGCCGGATTCACCACCCGGAACCAAGGGCATCTCGATGTTCCTGGTCCCCAAGTTCCTGGTCAACAGCGACGGAACTCCGGGTGAACGAAACACGCTGAAGGCGGTGTCCCTCGAGCACAAGTTGGGAATCCACGCCAGCCCGACGGCCGTGATGTCGTTCGAGAACGCCACGGGGTTCCTGATCGGCGAAGAGAACCAGGGCATGCGGTACATGTTCACGATGATGAACAGTGCCCGACTCTCGGTCGGGCTCGAGGGCCTGGCAGTGTCGGAGCGGGCGTATCAGCAAGCCCGGGATTTCGCTCAGGAACGGGTGCAGGGGCGGGCGATCGGGGCACCCAAGACCGCCCACTCGGCGATTATCGAGCATCCCGACATCCGCCGGATGCTGATGACCATCAAGGCCTACAACGAGGCGATGCGGTCTGTGTTGTATGCCACCGCCGAGGCCTTCGACCGCACCCATCACGAGCCTGACGAGGCCGTCCGGTCGCAGGCGGAGGAGCTGTTGGAGCTGCTGACGCCGATCGCCAAGGCGTGGTGCAGCGATCTCGGGGTCGAAATGACATCGCTGGCCCTGCAAATCCACGGCGGGATGGGCTACGTGGAGGAGACCGGCGTCGCCCAGCACTATCGAGATGCCCGCATCGCTCCGATCTACGAGGGAACCAACGGGATCCAGGCCATCGACCTGGTCGCCCGCAAGCTGCCGATGCGCAACGGCGGTGCCATCGAGGACCTCATCGGCGACATGATGAAATTGGACGAGCCGTTGGCCGCTGCAGGCGACGGGTTCACCACACTCCGGAGCGGCCTCGCCGCTGCAGTCGCCGATCTCACCAGCGCCGTCCTATGGCTGGCCGAACATGGCTTGCAGAATCCCAACCACGCTCTGGCCGCCGCCACCCCTTTCCTCCGGCTGATGGGCACCACCGTCGGCGGCTGGCTGATGGCGCGGTCGGCTCTCGCCGCCGAGGAGCTAGTGGCCGCCGGGCAGGGCGATCCCGACTTCCTGCAGGCCAAGCTGACGACCGCACGGTTCTATGCGGAGCAATTGCTCCCGCAGACCGCAGGCCTGTTGCCTATGGTCACGGCCGGGGCCGACCAACTGTTTGAAGTGCCGGTCGCCCAGCTCTAGAGGACGCCCTGGGCTACTCGCCCTGTCCCACCTGCCATGCCCCGAAACCCAGGCCGGCGGCAGCGATGTAGTAGGTGATCTCAAAGAACTCGCCGGAACTGCTGAAACCGTTGATGATGCCATCGAGCAGGTCGAGAGCGGCCAGAACGAAGATGCCCCAGGCCAGGACTACAACCAGCCAGGGATACAGAGACCGCCACGACCCGGATCCGCCCCGGTTGTAGAAGTAGACACCGGCCGCAATTGCTAGTGCGGCCATCGCCGATGGCACCGACACGGCAGAGTTGCCGTAGTCGTCCATAATCCGATTCCCAAGCACATAGACAACCAGGAAGATCCAGGTGGCGCTTGCGGCCAGAATCATCTCCCCCGTTGTCCCCGCCATCCCGCCCATGCCGGCGCTGCTGGTACCGCTCTCATCGGTCATTGGGTCCTCCCAGACTCTCGACTGACGTCGAACCTACAGGTTTCGGATGCCCCCTGACGGGCCAACCGGTCAGACTGTACGATCTGTACAGTGTTCAACGGCGCGAGAGGCCAACGATGCCAGCCAACCCCCGCTCAATCGACGATCTGGATGCCCGCCTGATCCTGGAGCTGCAAGATGAGCCCCGCCTGGGCGTCATGGAGTTGGCTCGACGACTGGGCGTGGCCCGGGGAACTGCCAACGCCCGACTCGAGAAACTGCAGCGTTCCGGAGTGATCCGCGGTTTCGGCCCCGACATCGGGCTGGACCCGCTTGGCTATCCGGTCATGGCCTTCACCACGCTGGAGGTCAACCAGGGACGAACCGGCGAGTTGCTGGAGCGCCTCGCATCGGTGCCGGAGGTACTGGAGGTCCACACAATTGCCGGCCAGGGGGACCTGCTGATCCGGGTTGTGGCACAGTCGAACGAGCACCTGTTTGCCGTGTTGGAAGACGTCCTGGCCACCCCCGAGATCAGCCGCACCTCGACAGCCATCGTCCTCGCCGAACACGTCGGCTACCGGACGGGCCCACTGGTTGAGGGGTTTAGGGAGTAGCCAGCCATCAGCTGTCAGCCTGAAGCCATCAGCCATCAGCCAGAAGGCGGTCCCAACTCGTTGGTGCTTCCTGCCCTTTCGGCATCCGGCACAAGCGCTCGAGTTGCGAAGCAACTCGCTAGGAACGCCGCCAGGCGTTCCCGACAGCCGACGTCCCGCGGCTCTGGGGGATCGCCGCCTCCCCCACCCCGACTCCGCCTGCGGCGGAGCCACCCCGCCCTCGAGGGCGGGGAAGAGAGACGCACATGCCCCAGCCCGGAGGCTCTGCCCAACTCTTCCTTCCCATGAGGGGAAGGTGGCAGCGGCCCGCAGGGCCGATGACGGATGGGGGGAAGCACCAGACCAGCAACGCCTCCCACAGTTACCAGTTGCCTGTTACCGGTCCCAGCTAGTTGCTGCTTACTACGGCAATGCCTCGGGCGTTGCTTGCGGTTGCTTCGCAACTCGGTTACGTGGGCCCGACAGACGATTGCTGATCGCTGATCGCTGATCGCTGATCGCCGATAGCCGACCCTAGAGATTCCCTCTTTCGGCTTGGTCTCGTTCGATGGCTTCGAAGAGGGCTTGGAAGTTGCCGACTCCGAAGCCGAGGGAACCGTGACGCTCAATGATCTCGTAGAACACCGTGGGTCGATCCTGCACCGACTTGGTGAAGATCTGAAGGAGATAGCCCTCGTCGTCCTGGTCCACCAGGATGCCAAGTTCAGCCAGTTGGTCCAGATCGGCGTCGATCGTTGACCAGTCGAGCCGGTTCTTGAGGTCTGAGTAGTAGCTCTTGGGAGTGGTCAAGAACCGCACCCCGTTGGCCCGCATGGCCCGGACGGTGGCCACGATGTCGTCGGTTGACAGAGCCATGTGCTGCACACCCGGCGCCCGGTAGAAGTCGAGGTACTCCTCGATCTGGCTCTTCCGCTTGCCCTGGGCGGGCTCGTTGATCGGGAGCTTGATGCGGCCGTTGCCGTCCCACAGCACCTTCGACATGAGAGCGGTGTACTCGGTGGAGATCGCCTCGTCGTCGAAGTGGTGGAGCTGGGTGAAGCCCATGATGTTGGCGTAATAGGTGGCCCATTTGTCCATGTCGCCCAGGTCGACGTTGCACACCACATGGTCGACCAGCTGCAGGCCGGTCGACTCGCCCGGCTGCTGATGGCGCGTGGGCTTGTAGCCGGGGGCGTACACCCCGGCATAGTTGGACCGGTCGACGAAGGTGTGGATGGTCTCGCCATAGGCCCTGATGGCGGACCGCACCAGCTTGCCGTGCTCATCCTCGTCGACGTACGGTTCCAGATACGGCTCGGCGCCGCGCTCGACGGCCACCCGGAACGCTTCCTCGGCGTCGGGAACGGCAAAGGCGACGTCTTTCACGCCATCGCCGTGAAGGGCCTGATGCTGGACGATCTCAGACTCGGGTCCCAGCCCTGCCGTCACCACGAACCGCAAGCCGCCCTGCTCCAGCACGTATGAGCAACGGTCGCGCACCCCGTGCTCTGGGCCGGCGTATCCAACTACGTCGAAACCGAATGCGGTCCGGTAGTAGTGGGCGGCCTGGCGAGCGTTGCCGACGTAGAACTCGATGGCGTCATAGCCGAGGATTGGCATCAAATCTGTCATAGGAAACCCCACACAATGCGACGGAACGTTTGAACAGTTGTATCAACAATGTCTTAGTTGTGCAACAGACTGCCGTTCAGTTATGCAACATGACCAATCAATGGTCGGTTTGGGGTCGCAGACTTCCGCAGATTGCCTAGAGCGACTCAGCCGGTGAAGTGTTTCTCGAGCGCGTGCCACACCGACGGATAGTCGTCTTGCAGAGCGGGCACCGAGGCTGCATAGGCAGTCGGTATCAGTGGGTAGCGGGTTTCGAACATGAACGACATGGTGTCCGACAGCTTTTCCGGCTTGAGATCCGAGGTCGTGGCCTTGATCCAGGCGTCGTGGTCGGGCCCGTGTGGGAAGTACATGTTGTGGAGCGACATACCACCGGGCTCGAACCCCTCCTCCTTGGCGTCGTAGACCCCGTACAGGATGCCCATGAACTCAGACATGATGTTCTTGTGGTAGTAGGGGGGCCGGAAGGTGTGCTCCCCGACCAGCCAGCGGTCGGCGAACACTGCGAAGTCGATATTGGCCACGCCGGCATCCGGCGACGGCGAGGTGAGCACCGTGAAGATCGAGGGGTCGGGGTGGTCGAAGCTGATCGATCCCATCACGTTGTATTTCCGTAGGTCGTACTTGTAGGGGACGTGGTTGCCGTGCCATCCGACGACGTCGAGTGGTGAGTAGTCGAGTTCCACCATGAACAGTCGCCCATCGAACTTCACGTACAGCTCACCGGACTCCTCAGTATCTTCGAAGGCGGCCACCGGGTGCAGGAAGTCGCGGGGGTTGGCCATGCCGTTGGCGCCGATCGGACCGCGCTCGGGCAGTTCAAGGTAGGTGCCGTAGTTCTCGCAGATATACCCGCGGGCCGACCGGTCGATGAGGTCGACCCGGAACTTCATCCCCCGCGGAATCACGCATATCTCTCCCGGGGCGACCAGCAGCACGCCGCACTCGGTGGCCAAGCTGAGCCGACCGTCCTGCGGAACCACCAGCAACTCGCCATCGGCGTTGTAGAAGTACGTGTTGGTCATCGATTCGGTTGCGAAGTACAGGTGAGCCGCCATCCCGGTCTGGGTGTGAGCGTCACCATTGGTAGCCACCGTGCGGATCCCGGTCAAGAAATTGGTCGGCTCGTCGGGGAACGGCGGTGGATTCCAGCGCAGCTGTCCGATGGGCGGCTCGGTCTCCCGGCTGGGGGCGGTGCGGATGTGGTGATTCTCGACCTCGGTGAACTGCCAGGCGTGCCGAACCGAGGGACGGATCCGGTAATGCCAGTTGCGCCGATTGCGAGGATTGGGCACCGTGAAGGCGGTCCCGGAGAGCTGCTCTGTATACAGACCCAGCGGCGGCTTCTGGGGGTTGTTCTGGCCATCCGGAAGCGCCCCGGGCCGTGCCTCAGAAGCGAACTCGTTGCCGAAACCGGACTGGTACTCGGGGTGAGTAACTTCGCTCGCCATGGCCGGGCCTCCACCTGCTCGTTGTGAAGACGAGGCTACCGGACGGTTCCCGGGCCGGGTGGAAGACCGACAGACGTTCGCCCCGAGTTCACAACTCCTTCTCGGCCAGCTCCCGGAACTCGTCCGGCACCGAACCCGACTCACCGAGGGCCACCGATCCGTAGCCGACGGCTTGGCGCCCAAAGCGCTCCCGAACCCGGTCGACGGCGCGATCGAGGACCCAGCGGGCTGCGCCCCTCTCAGTACCCGGCCGCCGCTCCTCCCCGTCGAGCTCGAATGGCAGCTCCAGCTGCAAGGCGGCGTCGAGCTCCAGGTGAGAGACCGAAATCGCCAGGAGCGAGATGAACTTCTCCTCCTGGTGGTCGGACAGGGCAGCAGCCGCCAGATCGGCGGCCACCTCAGCCAGGATGGACGTCGCCGAGATTGCAGCCGGCAGAGTGGCGGATCGGGTCACTGAGCTCAAGTCGGCGAACCGTACTCTGACCGTCACCGTGCGCCCGGCTCGGGACTTGGCCCGCAGCCGGCTCGCCACCCGGTCGGCCAGGTGACGCAATGCCGTCCGGACCACCTCCGGTGTAGCCGGCTTCTTGCCGAGCGCCGATTGCGCCCCGACCGATCGGGCCCGATGGTGGGTCTCAATCTCTCGTGGGTCCCGGTTCCAGGCCAGCGCCCCCAGCTTGCCCCCGACGGCCCGGCCCAGCAGCTTCTCCAAGGACTGTCCGGGGGTCCTGGCCAGCTGACCAATCGTGAACACCCCTACCTCGGCCAGCCGGGCCCTGGTCACCGGCCCGACACCCCACATCAACCCGACGGGGAGGTCGTGCAGGAACTCGAGTTCGGCCTGCTGTTCCACCACCACCAGCCCATCTGGCTTGGCTACCTGGGAGGCGATCTTGGCCAGGTGTTTGGTCCGCGCCACTCCGATCGAAATCGGGAGCCCAACCTCAGATCTCACCCGGTCCCTGATTGCCCTGGCCATGTTCTCCGGTGAACCAAGAAGGTGGATTGAGCCGGCTACGTCGGCAAAGGCCTCGTCGATGGAGATCCTCTCCACCAGGGGAGTGAAATCCTCAACCACCCCGATGGCGGCGTCGCCCAGCCGCTGATACTCCTTGAAGTTGCCGCCAGTGAAGAGGAGCTGCGGGCACAACTCCCGCGCCTTCCGGCCGGGCATCCCACCCTGGACTCCAAAGGCCTTGGCCTCGTATGAGGCCGCCAGCACCACGCCACCCCCGACGGCGATCGGCTTGCCGCGTAGGGACGGATCCAGCAACTGCTCGACGGAGGCGTAGAACGCATCGAGGTCGGCATGGAGAATCGAGGCAGGTGCCGCCATGGTGGCCATGATAATCGAACATATGTTCGATTATCAAACAGACCTTGCACCCCCGGGAACGGCTGCTCAACGCGGCCAGCAACGCACCAGGACTCAGGCGGTCAGCGTTGGTGAGGCCAGCTCATAGACGGCTCGGGCGTACTCGAGCAGCTTGGTGGCCGCCTCGGGGTCGCCGGCCAGCTGGTCGTAGTAGAGGATGCTTCCCTCCCATCCCTCTGT
>JBPCTX010000313.1:0-6405 GCA_051011455.1 Acidimicrobiia bacterium
GCAGCCTCGTTTGTCCCGATCAATCACGCTCTGGAAATCGAAGGGCGGTGCGTGAGATGCGCATGAGCGGTGTCGCGGTCCGGGCCCGCGATCTGGTGCTCGGCTACGGGGCGACCATTGCTGTCGACCGGTCCTCGTTCGACATTCCGGCCGGAACTGTCACGGCCGTCATCGGTCCAAATGGCTCCGGAAAGTCGACCCTGCTGAGCGCCATCGCAGGCCTCATCGAGCCTCACTCTGGGTCGATCGAGGTTCCGGCTCGAGCAGCCGGCGCCCACCGCATCTCCTACGTCATGCAAACCACCAAAGTCAACGACTCCCTGCCTATCTCAGTGAGGGAAGTGGTGACCATGGGGAGATACGCCTCGGCGGGCGGGTACGGGCGCCTGACCGCAGAGGATCGCCGGGCGGTAGCCACCGCCATGGACCGAACTGGTATCAGCGGGCTAGGGGCCACGCGGCTGCAGAACCTGTCCGGCGGACAGCGTCAGCGAGTCTTCGTGGCCCAAGGATTGGCTCAGGACCACGACCTGTTGCTGTTGGATGAGCCTCTCACCGGGATCGATCTGCCCACCGCTCAGGCCATCGACGAAGTCATTCATGACGAGCTGACCCGGGGTTGCACGGTGATCATGACCACCCATGACCTGTCCGAGGCCCGCATCGCCGACCACACTCTGCTGCTGTCGGGCCGGGCGGTCGCTTCAGGTCCCCCGGAGGAGGTTCTCACCGCCGAAACTCTCACCGAGGCATACGGGCCATCCTTGCTGCATGTGGACGAGGGGCAGATCTTCATCGACGATCCGGCCCACCAGCCGGTGCCGGGCCGGCACGTGCACCGCGAGCGGATCATTCACCCTGAGGCCGGTGAGCACCCGGCCGAGTAGGCAGGCCTAGAGCCGGCCGGCGTCGACGATTCGCTGCAGGAACTGTTGGGTGCGCGGCTTGCGAGGCTTCGTGAGGATTTCCCCGGGCGGGCCCTGTTCCAGGATCACTCCATCGTCGAGGAAGCACACTCGGTCGGCCACATCCCTGGCGAAGCCCATCTCATGGGTCGCGATCACCATCGTCATGCCCTCGTCCTTGAGGCCGCGGATGACGTTGAGCACCTCGGCCACCAGCTCCGGATCCAACGCAGACGTGATCTCGTCAAACAGCATCAGCTCCGGCTCGGAGGCCAGGGCCCGGATCACGGCCACCCGCTGCTTCTGGCCGCCCGACAGCCGGTCGGGGTATTCGCTCATTTTGTCCTCCAGGCCAAACCGCTCCAGCAACACCCGGGCTTTCTCCTCGGCTTCCTCGCGAGGTACGTCGTGGACCTTGCGGGGCCCGAGCGTGATGTTGTCGATCACGTTCATGTGGGGAAACAGGTTGAAGGCCTGGAACACGATGCCCATCTTCTGGCGGACATCGTTCGGGTTGACGAACGGATTGGTGATCGACTCACCGTCCAACAGGATCGATCCCTGGTCGATGGGGAAGAGCAGGTTGACGCACTTGAGCAGCGTCGACTTGCCGGAGCCAGACGACCCGATCAGACAAACCACCTCGTGCCCTTCCACCTTGAGGTCGATATCTCGCAACACCACCTTGTCGTCGAAGGCTTTGGTGACGTCCTGGAGCTCGAGTTTGACTGCCATCAGGAGCTCATCGCCTGTTTGCGGTGCCGGTCTCGTTCGGTGTACCAATCGGTGAACCGGGCCACCGGCACGCTCGCCAACAGGAAGAGAACGGTGGCGGCGATGTAGCCGGTGTAATTGAAGGTGGTGGCGGTGTAGATCTGCGCTTCGCGGACTCCTTCCCTGACACCAAGGATGAAGACGAGAGCGACGTCCTTCTGGAGGCTGACAAATCCGTTGAGCAGGGCGGGTATGACGTTACGGATGGCCTGGGGCACCAGGACGTAGCGGAGCGCCTGGACCTGGGTCAGGCCGATGGAGCGGGCCGCCATTCGCTGACTCTCGTGGACAGACTCGATCCCGGCCCGGTAGACCTCGGCGGTGTAGGCGCTGTAGCTGATAACCAGGGTGGCGACCCCCCAGAACAGAGGGCTACGCGGCACTCCGGTTAATTGCAGCGCCGGGATGCCGAAGCCGAGCACCAGGATCAGCAGGATGATGGGCACTCCCCGGATCAGGTCGATGAAGATGATGACCAGCGCCCGCAGCGGGAAGAAGGCGGGTCCCCGCAGGGCGCGGATCATGGCCAGCACCAGGGCGAAGAAGAGAATCAGGACCTCGGCGACCAGGAACATGCGGACGTCCAACCAGAAGCCGCTCAGCACATCGGGGAACACTTCGCGAAAGTGATCGGGGCTGAAGAACTGGCGCTGGACCGCCGGCCAGGTCTCCGAGGTGAGAACCCACCAGGCGATCAGGCCAACCAAGACCACGGTGGACGCGGCTGCCACCAGGGCTCCCCGGGCCCCCTCCTCCCTGTGGACTTTCGGCCTACGTTGCTTGCTCGGCCACAGTCCGGGGCTGCGAATCTCGTCCGGGGCCAGGCTCAAGCGCACACCATTTCGTCGCAGCTCACTCTCTTCGCGAGGATGGCCCGCGAGGATAGCTTTCTATGCTCTGTCGATGACTGTGGTCACCCTCACCACCGACTTTGGAACTCGCCAGGGCAGCCACACCGTCATGCACGGCGTCATCTACGGAATCGCCCCGGGGGCCACGGTCACCGACCTCAGTCACGAGGTAGCGCCCCAGGACATCCGCGAAGCCAACTTCGTCCTCAACAACAGCGCCTTCTTCTTTCCGGATGGGACCGTCCATGTGGTGGTCGTCGACCCCGGGGTCGGGACCGATCGCCGCGCTATCGCGGCCAGGGTCGGGGAGCATTACTTCGTTGCGCCGGACAACGGGGTGCTCACCGCCGTCATTCAGCGGGCCGCTGAGAAGAGCTGGCCAACCGAATTCGTCCACCTGGACAGGCCGGAGTTCTGGCTCCCAGAGGTGACAAACACCTTCCACGGGCGGGAAGTCTTCTCTCCAGTCGGAGCCCATCTGGCGGCCGGTGTTCCCCTGTCCGAGCTTGGTTCGACGATTGACGACCCGGTGGTAGTCCAGCTGTGGTCGGCCGCCCGCCACCCCGACGGCAGCGTGAGCGGCGAGGTCATCTACGTCGACGACTTTGGCAATGCCATCTGCTCGATTCTCCCCGCCGACATAGCCCATCTTCCGGTCCCGTCCGGCGTGCAGGTTGAACTGTGCGGAGCCACCATCGATGGAATGGTGAGCACCTTCGGCGATTCGGCCTACGGAACTGACACTCTGATTGCCTTGTGGGATTCCAGCGGCTACTTGCTGGTCTCGGAGAACAACGGAACCGGCGGCAAGGTCATCAAGCCGCGACCAGGAGATGCCGCGTTGGTGCGGTCCAAACCGGATTGACCCCCATGAGAAAGGGACCCGGCGGACCGGGTCCCTCGTCTCGATTCTCTTTGGTCGGTTAGTCGGAGATGATTGGCACTCCACCGTCCTGGGTGAGCCAGGTGTCCTCGAGGGACTGGAGGGTTCCGTTGTCGTCCAGAGTTTCCAGCGCATCGTTGACGCAATCGACCAGGGCGCTACCGTCGGCGAACAGCATGCCGTACTCGTCTGGCGCGGCCGCCTCGGCCTCGAACTGGCCGGCGATGACCGACCCTTCAACCTGGACCGCGGTCACGAAGTAGGCCGCCGGCAGGTCGACAACCAGGCCGTCGATCTGTCCCGCCCGCATCGCCGCTTCCACGTCGACGTTCTCGTCGTAGACGCTGGCATCGCTGTCTGGCTTGATGACGTCCTCGACGAACTCGAGGCTGGTGGTTCCGATGGCAACTCCCAGCTTGGCGTCCTTGAGGTCGTCGACCGACGAAACGCTGGCATAGGGTGAATCCTCGAACGTAACCAGCGCTTGGCGGGTTGTGTAATAAGGATCGCTGAAGTCAACAACCTCGTCACGAGCGTCGGTGATCGAGTACTGCTGGATGTTGAAGTCGAAGCTCTTCGGTCCCGGGGCGATTACCTCGGTGAACCCGGTGCGGACGAAGGTGACCTGATCGTCGGTGAAGCCGAGCTCGGCCGCCAGCGCATAGACGAGGCCGCCTTCGAACCCGGTCTTGGACTCGGGGACGTCGAAGAGGTCGTCGCCGACGCCCATCCAGGGCGGGAACACCGGCTCACCGGTGCCGACGGTCAACGTCCCTGCCGTCACCAGTGGCATGTCACCCACATCGCAGCTTCCCGACGCACTGTCACTGTCATCGCCCCCGCAAGCCGCCGCCACCAGGGCGAACGCCACGAACAGCGCAATTCCGAAACTTCTCCGCATGAAATCCCTCCTCGTTCCAGGAGCGCAGGCTACTCGGACTCACGCGGCGAACCCACCCTGGAAAGGCGGAGGCCCGGGTGTATGGCGGTACACCCGGGCCCGGGGCGACTCTGTGAAGGTGAAGGTTTCTCCGCCCTCGCAGCGACGCTGGTGAGAGGAGGCTAACCGTCGCTCCTCCGTTTACCGGGGATTTTCGCGTTCTTTCTCGGGCGCAGAGGCGAGGCCCGGGGAGGTGCCATCCACCCCGGTAGGCTTTCGCTCGAGGCAACCTCCTCGCGACCGAAGGGAAATTGCGAACGATGACGACGATTCGCGCCTATCACCGGCCCGACACCCTGGAAGCTGCCCTTGCTCTATTGGCTCACGCCGATTCCGACGCCACAGTTCTGGCGGGGGGCACGGTCATCAACGGCACGCCCGATCATGACCCCATCGAGTTGGTCGATTTGCAGGGGCTCGGCCTCGACTCGATCGCCGCCGACGGAGATCGGCTGGAGATCGGGGCCATGTGCCGGCTGCAAGACCTGGTCGACAGCGATCTGGTACCCGCCCAGATACGGGACCTGGCTCATCGGGAGGCCCCCAACACCATCCGTCAGGCCGCCACTTGTGGCGGCACGGTGGCCGCAGCCGATCCCGAGAGTGAGCTGCTGGCCGGCTTGCTGGCTTTCGAGGCCGTCGTTTCGGTTGTGCACTCAATCGGATCCGAATCCATCCCGCTGGCCGACCTGCTGGAAGAGCCCGAGCGGCTGGGGCTCGGAATCATTACGTCGGTGTCGATCGCAGTTGGCGGTGATGCGGTGTCGGAGCGAACCGCTCGCACCCCCGCCGACCGTCCCATCGTCATGGCGGTTGCCCGGCGCGGTGAGGACGGGGCCGTGCGTCTGGCGATGACCGGCGTGGCAGCTACCCCCGTTCTGGTTGATCCCGGAGACGTCGCCTCGCTGCAACCACCGGGCGACTTCCGTGGATCCACCGTCTACCGCCGGCGGGTGGCCGGGGTGCTGGCCGATCGGGTGATGAGCAGGCTGGGGGAGACATCATGAAGATCACGATCCGGCTAAACGGTGTCGAGCGCAGGCTGGCTTGCGAGCCTCATGAGTCACTCAAGACGGTCCTGCGGCGCGAGGGCTACTACAGCGTCCGCTTCGGCTCGGAGAGCGGTGAAACCGGGGCGGCGGCCGTCCTGGTCGACGGCAAGCTGATGTCGGCCGAGATCCTGCTGGCAGCCCAGGCCGACGGTCACACGGTGGAAACCGTTGAGGGCCTTGCCCCCGGGCGTGGCCTCGACCCCATCCAGGAGGCCTTCATCGTCACCGGCGCAATCCAGTCGGGTTACTCGACTCCGGCGATGATCCTCGGGACCAAGGCGCTGTTGAGCGCCAACCCCGACCCCAGCGAGGAGGAGGTGCGCGACATGCTCACCGGGATCCTCGACCGGGAGACCGGTTACGTGCGGCCGGTGGCCGCGGTGATGCGAGCGGCGGCCGTGCTGCGGGGCGAAGAGGTCGAGCCGGTCGAGGCCTGGCTGGTTCCCGCCTTGACCGGGCCCGAAGCCGAGGGTCCGGCCGACATGACCAGTCCACTGGCGGGGGTGCCGGCAGCAGCCGCCCTTGTCATCCCCAGCCCTGAGGTGCCAGAAACCAGCGTGGTCGGCAAGCCAGAGCGCAAGGTCGACGCCATCAAGCTGGCCAAAGGGCGGCCTGCCTTCACCGACGACTTTGAGATGCGGGGGATGCTGTTCGCCAAGATGCTGTACAGCCCTCACGCCCACGCCCGGATAACCAGCATCGACGACTCGAAGGCGCGGGCCTTGACCGGTGTCCACGCGGTGCTGCATCACGAGAACACCGAGCGCGTGCGCTACGCCTCCGGCGGCCAGAGCTACCCCAACCCGCTGCCGTATGACCAGGTGAGCTTCGACAACAAGGTCCGCTTCGTTGGCGACCGGGTGGCGGTGGTCGCCGCCGACAGCATCGAGATCGCCGAGGAAGCGGTCTCGCTAATCGAGGTCACCTACGAGGTGTTGCCTGCCGTCTTCGACGAGTTGGATGCCATCTCGGGCGACGCCCCCATCATCCACGACGAGGA
>JBPCTX010000314.1:0-3499 GCA_051011455.1 Acidimicrobiia bacterium
GGACCAGACCACCGACGATCAAGAGCAACGCCCAGGGGAACCCGCCGCCTCCCCCGCCGGCGGCGTCGGGCGCATCACCGGCCGCGACTCCCGGTGACAGATGGTCGGCGAACAGGGTGAAGCCGTCGTTGACGTTGCTCGAGAAGAGATCAATCGAGTTCTGACCCGCTGCATTCAACTCTGCGGTAGAGAATTCGGTGCTGGCGAATCCGAGCTCACTGGGGCTCAGGACCACAACGGTGGAGCCGACGGAGAACTCATCCACAATCGCCCCGGCGAAAGCGTTGGCACCCCCCTGCGGGTCCTCGGCCAGAACGACGGCCACATAGTTGAGTCCCCGCTCTTGCATCACCGCAACCAGCTCCTGGAGCTCGGCCTCGTTGACCGGCTCGGCGCCGGGCTCCACGTAGTAGCCCTGGATCGCCACGATGTCGGCCACATCAGATGGTGTCTGAGCCAGGACCGGAGCCATGATCAGGAGAAGGCACGCCACTGTCAGGATCAGGGCGAAGAACTTGCGCATACGGGTCATAGGTTACGGGACACTGAGAAAAAGGCCCGTATCAGCCGGCATGCTCGTTGATCTGGATGGCGAGACCATCAGGGTCCCGCACCACAGTCGACCGTCCAAATGGCTGCGACTCAATGGGGTCGGCCTCGATCCCGGCGGCTGCCAACTGCTCGATCGTCTGCTCCAGGCTGGCGTCGGCCACCAGCGAGACGGCCACCCGGCCCGGCGCCGGCATCTCTTCGATCAGGTGAAGGGCCAGCACCCCGTCCCGGCCCTGGAAGGCGGTCCAGATGGGTCCTCCCCGGTAGGCGACTTCAAAGCCGAGCGCTTCATAGAAGGCAATCGAGGAGTCCATATCCGTCACGTAAACGATGGTTTGCAGCTGCATCGGGCGATTCTACGGGTCGCCGGCTCGGCGAGAGCACCCCTCGTTAGCGTTGGTCCGTACCGCCGACGGAGGCTGCACATGCTGCAACGATTCATCGACACGATCCGGGACAACCGCGGTGCCACCGTGGCAGCCGCCTTGATCGTGGTTCTGGCCCTGGCCGGGGCGGCACTGATCGGCCTCCCCCCATTGTTCATGGTGGGGCTGCTGGTGGCGTTCTTTGGCGCCACCCGCCTCATCTACGATCGCCGCACCCGCCACCTCGAACCGCGCCCGTCAAGCACCCTGGCAACCAGTGCCCTGCTGGGTGCACTGGCGGTGTTCCTGGTGGCTCAGGCGGTCCCATACGGCCGCGATCACAGCAACCCACCGGTAACTGCCGAGCCGGATTGGGCGACGCCTCAGACCCGGGAGTTGATGGTGCGGGCCTGCTTCGACTGCCACAGCAACGAAGTGGTGTGGCCCTGGTACTCGAACGTCGCCCCGTTCTCGTGGGCGGTCTGGAAACACGTCGAGGACGGGCGCAACAAGGTCAACTATTCGGAATGGGATCAGAACCAGCGCAAGGCCGATGAGTCCTGGGAGGAAACCAAGAAGGGATCCATGCCGCCCGCCTATTACACCTTCGGTGGTGTTCACCCGGCCGCCAACCTCACCGAGGCCGAGCTGGCTGCGTTGCTGGACGGCCTGGCCGACACACCCGGACTGTCTGAGTAGGCGGCAGACCTATTCGCCTGCGGCTGCCTCGCCCATCTCCCGCGAGCGCTGGACGGCAGCCCGCACCGCGTCTTCGATGGCAGCCCGAAAGCCGCTCTCCTCCAGGACGTGGACTGCGGCTGCGGTTGTGCCACCCGGCGAGGTGACTTGAGCCCGCAGCTTGATCGGGCTGAGGGCGGTCTCGGCCAGCAGGGCACCGGTTCCCTTGAGAGTCTGATCCACCAGCAGCTGGGCCGCGTGACGGGGCAACCCCTCCCGGATGGCGGCATCGGTGAGGGCCTCCGCCAGCAGGTACAGATAGGCAGGGCCGGTGCCGGACACGGCGGTCACGGCATCCATCAACTGCTCTTCCAGCATGACGGTCTTGCCGACTGCTTCCAGCACCGAGGCAACCTCTTTGAGGGCTTCCTCGGACACAAAGCTGCCGGGGGCATAGGCCGTGATCGCTTCATCGACCAGGGCCGGGGTGTTTGGCATTGCCCGCACCACCGGGACCTCCCCCAGCGAGGCCTCGAACACGGTGATCGGCACTCCGGCCGCCAGCGAAACTACCAACTGCTCGGACTCGAGCGCACCCTCGATCTGAGTCAGCAGCGTGGGCACATCTTTCGGCTTGACCGCCACCACCACCACCCGCTTGCCGGCGGCGGCTGCCACCGGGTCGAGATGGCAGGCCACACCGAGCCGCCCCTCTAGCTCGGAGCAGCGTTCCTCACGGCGAGCCGCCAATGACAGTTCCTCCGGAGCCCAGCCGGCGCGCAACAGCCCCCCGGCCAGGATTTCTCCCAGCGCTCCGGCTCCGAGAATGGCAACTGTCGGCTTCATGCGGCCAGTATCGCAGGATTAACCGGGACCGGTCTCAGGTCACGTGCCCAGTGTGGTGGTTGGGGTGGGTGAGTCGGTGGTGGTGTCGTCTCCGAGTTGGCCCTTGTTGTTGGAGCCCCAGCAGTAGACGGTGTGAGTTTGGTGAGCTGCGCAACTGTGGAAATCACCGGCTCCGATGGTGACTATCGCACTCAGGACACCGGTTCCACCCACACCAACCACCTGCACCGGAGTTGACGAATCCGTGGTAGTCCCATCCCCCAGTTGACCCTTGTCGTTGAGACCCCAGCACCGCACCGTCTCATCAGTGAGACGCGCACAGTTGTGTTTGATACCCGAGACGATCTCAACCACCGAGCCGAGCACCCCGCTGCCACCCACCCCCAGCACCTGGACCAACGTCAGGGAATCAGTCGTTGTCCCATCACCCAGTTGACCCTTGTCGTTACGACCCCAACACCACACCGTCCCATCACTCTTGGCCGCACACGAATGCTCCACCCCACCGGTCACCACCGCCGCCCCCGACAACCCAGACACCTGCACCGGACTAGACGAATCCGTCGTCAACCCATCACCCAGTTGACCCTCATTGTTGAGACCCCAACACCACACCGTCCCATCACCCTTAACCCCACACGAATGAGAAGAACCCGCCCCCAAAGACACCACCCCCGACAAACCAGACACCTGCACCGGCGTTGAGGAATCAGACGTCGACCCATCACCCAGTTGACCCTTGTTGTTCAAACCCCAACACCACACCGTGCCGTCACTCTTGGCTGCACACGAATGCTCCACCCCACCGGTCACCGCCACCACTCCCGACAAACCAGACACCTGCACCGGCGTTGAAGAATCCGTAGTAGTCCCATCCCCCAACTGACCCTTGCTGTTCAAACCCCAACACCACACCGTCCCATCACCCTTAACCCCACACGAATGCTTCGAACCCGCCCCCAAAGACACCACCCCCGACAAACCACTCACCTGCACCGGAACCTCATGATCAGACGTAGACCCATCACCCAACTGACCCTTATCGTTCAAACCCCAAC
>JBPCTX010000315.1:0-5812 GCA_051011455.1 Acidimicrobiia bacterium
GGGATCGGCTTTGATCTTGATGGAGCGGCTGCCGCCGCCGAGGATCACCCACTCGTGGGCCATGACCGCCGTGTCGATCCACAGAGGAAGCCCGTCGGGCAGGGCGAAGGGTGTGACTCCACCAATGAGCATTCCCGTGACTTCAGCCGTGAGATCGGGCGGCGCAAAGGACAGCTTCTGCACTCCGAGCAGCCTCCTGACTCGCTTGTTCACATCGAGTCGGTCGGTGGCGAGAACCACGCATACGGCGTAATGACCCTCCGGTTTTCGGGAGGCCACCATGATCGAGTTGGCCGATTGCTCCATCGGATAGCCGTAATGGGCACAGAAGGCAGCAGTGTCGGCCAGTTCGGGGTCACAGTCGATGACCTCATACTCAAAGCCGGTCGCGTCCAAGGCGGTCCGGACCCGTGCCTCAACCTCTTCCATCTCAGTGATGCAAGCAGAACCCACAGCAAATACCAGAGGGGTGAGATGCGCCGGAGCGAGCAGTGGGCAGCAAGCAGCAAGCAAGAACACCACCGACGACCGCTTCTGGCCGATTGCTGAAAGCTGATTGCTGAAAGCTGATTGCTGATAGCTGAGAGCTGACAGCCGATGGCCCAGAAGCCGACAGTTCGGAATGATCCTTCCTGCGCTGAAGTTCTCCACTTCACAGAACTGGAGCGATGATGACAACTACTACACGCGGACAGATACGAGTCGAGGACGGGCACAAGCGGGTGCGGGTCTTCCTGGACGGTGAGTGTGTGGCCGACAGCGTCGGTGTCAAGCTGGTGTGGGAGAAGCCGTACTACCCGGTCTACTACTTCCCCGAGTCCGACGTGCGCATGGAGTTGTTGACTGCCTCCGGCGAAGAGAAGCGCTCACCCAGCCGCGGCACTGCCACCCTTTTCAACGTCAAGGCCGGCAACAAGGAAGCGGCCAACGCCGCCTACTCCTACCCCGATCCCAAGATCGAAGAGCTGGGCGGCCTGATCGCATTCCACTGGAAGGCGATGGATGCCTGGTTCGAGGAGAACGAGGAGGTCTTCGTTCACGCCCGGGACCCGTACACCCGAATCGACGCCCTCCCCAGCTCACGACACATCGAGGTGCAGATCAACGGGGTCACGGTGGCCGACAGCACCCGGCCGACGCTGTTGTTCGAGACCGGTCTCCCGACTCGCTACTACCTGCCCCTCATCGATGTGCGGATGGACTTGCTGAGTGACAGCGATACCGCCACGTTCTGCCCCTACAAGGGCCAGGCCAGCTACTACTCGGTTGACATTGAAGGCGATCTGGTCGAGGACATCGCCTGGTACTACAAGTACCCCGTCGAAGAGAGCTCACGCATCGCCGGGATGGTCAGCTTCTACAACGAGAAAGTCGACATCTACGTCGACGGCACACTCGAGGACCGACCGAAGACGATGTTCAGCTAGAGGAGGCGCCCGGCCGCAGCCATCGGCCATCGGCCCCCGGCCAGAAGCTATCTGTGATTGGACTGTGGAGGCAGAGATCGAATCTTGCTGGCGGCTGTCGGCTGTCCGCTGTCCACTGTCCGCTGTCCGCTGCCCGCTGTCGAGAATGGCTGCAACCGGATGAGCTCTCCCGGGGTTCTTAATGGTGATGATGTCCGATACAGTCGCCCTCGTGAACAGTGATCTGGCTGCCAACCTCGACCGTACGTTTCCCGCTCTCGTTAGGGAGATGCAGGACGGGGTCTACTCCGGGGTCAGGCGGCTGGTTCCATCTGGCGCCGACGCTGAAGACATCACCCAGGAGACCTTCGTGCGCGCCTACCGGGCGCTCTCCGACTACCCGGCCGAGCGGATCCGTCAGCTGAATCTCTCGGGATGGGTGTGGACCATCGCCCTCAACCTGTGCCGGAATGCGGCTCGGACTCGCAGCCGTCGACCCCGGACCGTCGAGCTCGATCGAGACGCTTTCTCCCCCGGGCCCGGGCCCGAGGCTGAAGCAATCACAGCCGATGAGAATCGGGAATGGTCGGTGAGGCTCGACGGGTTGCCGGCCGCCCAGCGCAAGGCGGTGGTGCTCCGGCACGTCGTCGGACTCCCATACGCCGACATCGCGATAGCGACCGGTCGGGCTGAAGGCACCGTCAAGGCCGACGTACACCGCGGACTGGCCAAACTAAGGGAGACATTGTCATGACAATCGAACAGCACCTGGCTGAGTTGGCCACCGAAGCACCAGTCGCGATCCTGCCGCAAGTGCTTCTCGAGACCGACGGCGCCGATGGCTTCGTATCCGTCAACGGGCCTGCCGGCAGCATGTTCGTGTCGTTCAACTCGCGGGGCGTGTCCTCGATCACCCTCGGCACAGACCCTGACGACTTCCAGGACAGGTTCGAGCCCCAGTTCGGCCGGCCCGTCTTTCCGGTGACTGCCCTTCCCTCACGCCTCGGGAGTGCCCTCGAGAAGACCCTCCGCACCAATCGGTTGGGCAGGCTGCCCATCGATTGGAGTGGCATGTCCGAATTTCAGCAAATGGTTCTCCGCAAGACCGCCGAGATTCTGCCGGGCGAAGTCCGCCCCTACAGCTGGGTTGCCAAGGAGATCGGCAAGCCAAAGGCGGTGCGAGCGGTGGGAACTGCTCTGGCTCGCAACCCTGTGCCCATCGTCGTGCCCTGTCACCGGGTGGTGCGTAACGACGGGCATCTGGGTAACTACTACTACGGCACCGAAGTCAAGCGCGAGGTGTTGGAGGCTGAAGGGACCAATGTTGGCGCCCTGATCGAGAAGGCCGATCGGGGGGTCAAGCTGGTCGGTAGTGACACCACCAACATCTTCTGTCACCCGACTTGCCGCGATGCCCGCCGGGTCACCGATCGCCATCTCGTGGAGTTTCGATCGGAGCAAAAAGCGTACGAGGCCGGCTACCGCCCCTGTCTTCACTGCCGCCCGGCCGTCGCCTGACCCGTACGGCTCCTGAGGGCAACTAGCGTTCGGGCATCGTATGACCCGCCGCACCCTGATGCTCAGCCTGGTGATCCTGTCGGTAGCAGCCGCCTCTTGTTCGGCCGGCTTCAGCCGGCCCCGGGCGCGATCTCTGGTCGAGGGCGAAGACGTTATGTATGTGCTGATCGACCCGGACCCGAACCGCAACACCGAGGTCCGGATCGCCCCACTGCAATCGACCACAGATGGAGTCAGCTGGGATCCCATCGTGGGCGACCGGTCCCTACCCACCGACGTGGGGATCCGGCTCAACGAGCCGGGAGTCGCTCAGGAGTGCGATGACGCAACCGGCATCTGCTACCGGGCGATCTCTCCCAACGGTGGAATCCGGCTGGAGCGGTCCGAGAACGGTGGCCAGACCTGGAGCGAGGTATGGGGCATAACGGCCGGACGACTCGACTTCCAGAATCGCTGTTGCGGAAGCCGCTCGTTTGCGATCTGGGATCTGGAGTACGACCCGGACACCCGCCTGGCGGCGGTAGCCCTGGCCGAGTACGGCATCCTGACTGACGGAACCGACGGGGTGGTGCGACTCGATACGCTCGGCCGCCCCGATCGACCCGAATCCGGGATGATGGTCGGACTGTTCGTCGAGCCGCTCTTCGCAGCTGTCATTGCCCTGGCGGTCGGGTGGATTACCACCGAGCAACGGCTGGCCCGGTTGCGACGAGAGCTCCAACACCGTTTTGGCACAGCCGACCACACCTGGCTCACCGACCGGGCCCGACAGGTCCCCATCCTGCTTCCGCTGGTCTTCTTTGTGGGGCTGGGCGGCGTTCTAGCAGCCGTCTGGCGGCTCACCCGGACCGCTCAAGGAGATCCGACCCAGGCCACCGGCTGGTTCGCGTTCATCTTCTCCCTGGTTTTGATCGGCGGCGTTGAAGTCGCTACTCACCTGCTGCACCGGCACCAGTGGGAGGCGGACCCGCAAACGGAGTCGCGCGCCCACTTCCTCCCGGCCAAACGCAAAGCCCTGCGGGCACAGACGATGGGCGCACTGGCCGCTGTCGCCACCTTCACTGCAGCAATGACCCCGCTGATCGCCTGGACCACTGCCACCGTCGACGCATTCGGGGATGCCCTCAAGCTCTCGCTCGGCCTCAGCGCCGTCGTCGGCCTGGCGTTCTGGATCTGGGAGGCGACCAACCCTCCCCTCCCGGACTGACTCTGCCGGTAGCGTTGGTCCCATGGAGCCGACGGACCGGGTCAGAACCCTTCCCTGGCTGATCCTCGTGGTGGTGGGCGGCGTTCTGGCGCTCATGTGGCTGATCGAGATCGTCGACACGGCCGCCCTCGACAGCCGCCTACAGACACACGGAATTGAGCCTCGCCGCATCGATGGGTTGGAGGGCGTCCTCTTCGCTCCCGTCCTGCATGGTGGATGGGCCCACATCACTTCCAATTCGGTTCCCTTCTTGGTCCTGGGAGCACTGGTAATGACCTACGGGCTGCAACGCTGGATCATCGCCACCGCCACCATCACATTCGTCGGTGGATCGCTGACCTGGTTGCTGGCCCGCAGCGGAATTCACATCGGAGCCTCCATTCTGGTGTTCGGATACTTCGGCTTCCTGCTCGGAGTGGCCTGGTTTGAGAGGAGTCTCAAGTCGATCGGGATCGCGGTGGTAGTTGCCGCTCTCTACGGCGGTCTGATCTGGGGGGTGGTGCCGTCCGGGTCGGGGGTGTCCTGGGAAGGCCACCTGTTCGGAGCCGTCGCCGGCATCGTCGCCGCCTACCTGACATCGCGGCCTGCGCCCGAACCGGCAGACACCTAGCCTCGTCTCATGCCGTCCGAGCTTTTCTTAGACGTTGAGGGTGAGCCCTTCCGGATCTCGAGCCCGGACAAGGTCATGTTCCCCCAACAGAACTGGACCAAGCTCGACCTGGCCAATCACTTCCTCCTCGTCGGCGAGGGCGCGCTGCGGGGCGTGTATGGGAGACCAACCATGCTCAAGCGGTGGCCGGGCGGAGCCGGAGCCGACCCGTTCTACAACAAGCGGGCCAAACCGGGCGACGCCATGGAGATCGTCGAGATCCGTTTCCCGTCTCAGCGACCCGGGCTGATGAGAGTCCCCCGCACCGTCACCGACATCATGCGGATGGCTCAACTCAACTGCCTCGATCTGAACCCCTGGAACGCCAGGGCGGAGGACATCGACCATCCCGATGAGATGCGGATCGACCTGGATCCCACCCCCGATATCCCCTTCGGTGACATTCGTACGGTGGCGTCCTGGTGCCACGAGTTCCTCGCCGGCCACGGTCTGACTGCCTGGCCCAAGACCTCGGGCTCGCGGGGGATTCACATCTACGTGCGCCTCGAGCCCGAGTGGGACTACTTCCAGGTCCGGAGAGCGGTGCTGGCCGTTGCCCGCGAGGCCGAGAGCCAACTGGCCGGGCTGGCGACCACCGCATGGTGGAAGGAAGAGCGGGTGGGAGTGTTCATCGACTTCAACCAGAACGCCCGAGACAAGACCATCGCCTCCGCCTACTCGGTCCGCCCAACCGGATACGTCTCAGCACCTTTCACCTGGGACGAGCTCGATGAGATCACGATTGAGGCCTTCCCGATGCTGGGTTTCGCCGACCGCTGGGAATCAGTCGGCGACCTGTCGGAAGGCATCGACGACACCCCGGGACGCCTCGAAAGCCTGCTGGATCTGGTGGTCGCCCACGAGGAGCAAGGCCTCGGCGACGCCCCGTGGCCCCCCCACTACCCCAAACAGCCCGGCGAGCCACCCAGAGTTCAGCCCAGCAAACAGCGAAGGCCCAACAGTGAGTATTGACCCGGCTATCAGCCATCAGCAGTCAGCAAACAGCAAACAGCAAACAGCAAACAGCAAACA
>JBPCTX010000316.1:0-2682 GCA_051011455.1 Acidimicrobiia bacterium
TGAGGAACACGGGGTAGCGGGGCTTCGCCCCGCAGCTACCAGCCACCAGCTACCAGCTTTCGGCCTCCGGCTCTCGGCTTTCGGCTTTCGGCCGTACTCCTCTCCGGTCCCCGGGCCTCCAGCCTCCGGCCCAAAGCCTCCGGCCAGAAGATGCGGAGCTCCAGCTACCAGCTACCAGCTACCAGCCAAAGCTGTACTCCTCTCCGGTAGATGGTGCAACGGCACGGAAGACTGGCGACTGGAGACTGGCGACTGGCAAAGGCGTAGACTTTGCCCATGGAGCCGGCCAAGACCATTACATGCGTCGAGTGCGGGGGGACGGCTCACTTGCTGACCCACCGGCCCGATGACGATCCGTTCTTGCCGGGGGACACGGTCGCTTACACCTGTGAGGACTGCAATCACCGACTCGACCTCGTTCTGGACGAAGACGACGAGCCGGTCGGTGAGTTCGCCGGGCAGTAGAGGCTTCTCATGAACGGCACGGCTTTCCGCGACCGACGTGACGCCGGCCGCCGGCTGGGCTTCGCCCTCACCAACTACCGCGACCGCGACCCGCTGGTGATCGGACTCCCGCGCGGCGGAGTGGTGGTCGCCGCTGAGGTAGCGGCTGCGCTCGACTGTGATCTCGACATCCTGGTGGTGCGCAAGCTGGGCGCGCCCGGCCAACCGGAGCTGGGGCTGGGTGCCATAGCCGAGGGTGGGGTCCTGCTCCTCAACAAGCCCCTCATGCGTCAGGTCCAGGTCACCAAGGAGCAACTGCAGGCAACCATCGACGCTGAGAACGTCGAGTTGGAAAGACGGATGGAGGCTTATCGAGGCGGTCGGGACCCGATCGACGTGACAGGCCGGGTGGTCATCGTGGTGGATGACGGCCTCGCTACCGGGGGAACGGTGCGTGCCGCAGCCGGTGCCCTTCAGCACCTGGGAGCCGGGTCGCTGGTGCTGGCAGTTCCCGTCGGCTCACCCCGTACCGTTGAAGAGCTCACGCCCCTGTTCGACGAGATCATTTGCCTGGAGACACCCGTCACCTTCTGGGCCATCGGCCAGTTCTACGCCAACTTCGAACAGACGAGCGACGAAGAAGTGGTGGAGCTACTTGGCTAGGTGCGCCTCAGCTCCGCAGTTCCACCTCGTCGACCAACGCCTGTAGCAGCCGTTCGATCTGGCTCTGGTATCGCTCGCTGGTGAGGTTGAGGTCCTCGTCGAAATGGTCGCCGGCGCTGCTGACTTGCACGCTGGGCCGATTCACTACGTGCATGTTTGTGCTGGTCAGGATCTGACGGAGGTGTTGCTGGGCGTTGGCCGATCCGAGCCTTCCACCCGCACCCATGATTGCCGCCGGCTTGCCGCTGAGGGCAGTGTGAGGCCGGCGCGAGGCCCAGTCGATTGCGTTCTTCAAGACACCGGGAACCGACCAGTTGTACTCAGGGACGGCGAAGAGGATGGCGTCGGCCCGCTCTAGCTGTGACCGCATCGCTTCCACCGACTCGGGGAAACCTTCAGCCGTCTCGACGTCATGGTTGTAGAGCGGAACGGCGCCGTACTCCACGATCTCCAGTTTGGTGTCCGCGGGGAGTAGGAACTGGGCGGCGCGCAGCAGGGCGGTGTTGTGAGAACCGCGGCGCAGGCTGCCGGAGAGGCCGGCGATGTTGATGGTGCTCACGGAGGTCCTTCGACGTCGTGGATCATGCAACTTGCCTGTGGCCGGGGGTATTCCCAAGTGGTCAGGTGCCTGGTTTCACTACCCGCTGGCCGGCCAGAGACCCGATCAACTCAACGATCAGTTCGGCAGTCTGGTTCTGGTCGTCGAGGATCGGATTGACCTCGGTGAAGTCGGCCGAAGTGATGATGTCGGCCTCGGCCAGCAACTCCATGATCAGATGGCTTTCCCGGTAGGTGAACCCACCCACCACCGGCGTCCCGGTCCCGGGAGCGTGGCGGGGGTCGATGGCGTCGGCGTCGAACGAGAGATGCACCTTGTCCACCCCGTTGCCGGTGAGAACGTCGATGGACTCTTCGATGACAGAGGCAATTCCCAGCAGGTCGATGTCATGCATCGTGAAGAAGGTGACACGTGACTCCCGGAGTCGCTCGGCCTCCAGGCGGTCCACACTGCGGAGGCCGATGATGACCGTGTTCTCCTCCAGCGCCTTGGGCGTGATACCGGCGACGTTGACCAGTGACTCGGGTCCCTCCCCGAGAATGGCGGCTACCGGCATGCCGTGGATATTGCCGCTCGGGCTGGTTTCGGGGGTGTTGAAGTCGGCATGAGCGTCTATCCACAGCAGGCCCTGCCGGGGCTCCACCGCGGCAACGCCTCCCATGGTTCCGACCGCGATGGAGTGATCACCACCGATGACCAGCGGGAATCGGCCTGCCCTCACTGCCGTCTCGACGGTCTCCGCCAAGCGGGCAGAGTCGGCCACGATGGCCTCGAGGAAGCGGGCCGAGTCGTCCCCTTCACTGGCCGTCGCCATCTCGGCACAAGCGATGTTGCCCCGGTCGATGACTTCGAAACCGAGGGAGTTGAGCCGCTCGATGACGCCGGCCACCCGCACCGCACTCGGGCCCATGTCGACCCCGCGCCGGACCTGGCCCAGTTCCTGGGGGGCGCCTATCAGTTCGATTGCCGGTCTGTCCTTCAACACGGAGCGCAGGCTACCTTCGCCGGTATGCCGG
>JBPCTX010000317.1:0-17539 GCA_051011455.1 Acidimicrobiia bacterium
GCCGGATAGGGCGGGAAAGCGGCTACCAATTCGGCCACGCCATCCGAGACCTCTTTCAGTGCGACCTCGTCCTGGCGCCGGGTCAGCGTGTCGAGGATCAGGCTTCCGAGGCGCTCCATCTCCCCCTCCCGCATGCCGGCGGTGGTCACTGAGGGTGTCCCGATCCGCAATCCGCTGGTAACAAAGGGCGTGCGAGGGTCATTGGGGATGGCGTTGCGGTTGAGGGTTATCCCAACTCCGTCCAGCACCATGGCCGCTTCCTTGCCCGTCAGCTCCTCGTCCAGGCTGCGCAGATCGAGCAGCATCAGGTGGTTGTCGGTCCCGCCCGAAACCACCCGCAGGCCGCCGGACTGCAATGTTCCGGCCAATGCCTGGGCGTTGCGGATGATCTGAGCGGCATACTCCTGATACTCGGGGGTCGTGGCCTCGTGGAAAGCCACGGCCTTGCCGGCAATCTGGCTGAAGATGGCGCCCCCCTGGTATCCGGGGAACACCGCCTTGTCGATCGCTTTGGCGTACTCCTCACGACTGAGGATCAGCCCGCCCCGGGCGCCTCGTATCGCCTTGTGAGTGGTGGCGGTGACGATGTCGGCGTACTCCATCGGGTTGGGCATGGCGTGGCCGGCGACCAGGCCGATGAAGTGAGCGGCATCCACCAGCATGATGGCGCCGATCTCATCGGCGATCGAGCGGAAGGCCTGATAGTCGAGGTGGCGGGAGTAGGCCGAGTAGCCGGCCACGATCATCTTGGGCTGGTGCTCGACGGCCAGGCGCCGCACGTCGTCCATGTCGATGAGCTCCGTCTCGGGATCGAGCCCGTAGGAAACGAAGTTGAAAAGCGTGCCCGAGAAGCTGACATGAGAGCCGTGGGTCAGGTGCCCGCCGTGATCGAGCGACATGCCCATGATGGTGTCGCCGGCTTCCAGGACGCCGAAGTAGGCACCCATGTTGGCCTGGCTGCCCGAGTGAGGCTGCACGTTGGCATGCTCGGCGGAGAACAGTTCTTTGGCGCGGTCGATGGCCAGTTGCTCGACCTGGTCGGTGAACTCGCACCCCTCGTAGTAACGGCGCCCCGGGTAGCCCTCGGCGTACTTGTTGGTGAAGACCGATCCGCTGGCTTCCATGACTGCCCGGGAGGCGAAATTCTCGGAAGCGATCAGCTGGATTCCGCTCTGCTGGCGGTTCAACTCGGCCTGGATCAGGTCGGCCACGGCCGGGTCGACATCGGAAATGGAACGGGGGTCGGTCATTGAGAGCTCCTTCGACGGCGCCAGGCTAGCGCCCGCCATTCAGGTCCCGGCGAGGACTCCACGCAGCCGCTCGACGAAGAATTTCCAGCCGTCGATGTAGCCCTGGCGCTCGTCCGGATCCTCTCCGTGAGTGTGCTCGATAGTGATCTCGGTGCTGCCGTTCGTGGCCGCAAACTGCACGTCGACAGTGCGGGGCTGGAGGGGCTCGTGGGCGAATCCCCAGGTGAACACCAGGCGCCGGCCCGGCTCTGCCACCAGGTAGTGACCCAGCAATCGAATGTCCTGGGCGGGCCAGGCCAGCTCGTATTCACCGTCGGTTCGCACGTCTGTGGTCGCCTCGTCCGGCCACCATTTGATCAGCAGACCGGGTTCGGTGAAGTAGCGATAGGTGGTGTCGGGGCTGCCGGGCACATCGCCCACCAGACGCGCGACCCCTTTGGGACTGTCGGTGACTTTCATCGGGCCTCTCACGGCCAACCATACCGGTCCCGGGTTGCCGACGCGAGGTCTTGGCTAATCGATGGCGATCGGGCCTGATCGCAAGACCAGAGGCGGCTCTCTCGAGACGTCCACCACCGTGGAGGCCACCCCGGCTTCGCACTCTCCGGGCAGGTAACCGGCCACGGAGTCACCGAAAATGGACTCCGCCTGGTGATGGTCGAGAGCCGGATCACCGCCGGACGGATTGGCCGATGACACGGCCAGCGGCCCGGCGGCAGCCAGCAGCCGGAGTGCGAGCTGGTGGTCGGGGACCCGCACCCCCACCGTTCCTCGCTCACGATCACCAATCCAGGCGGGTAGGCCGGCCGCTGTTTCGGTGACAAGCGTGAGTGGACCGGGCCAGAACCGCTCGGCCAGACCACGGGCGCCGTCGGTGAGAACGCACACTCGCCCTGCCTGCTCGAGCCCACTTGCCAGCAACGCCACCGGACGGCCCGGATCCCGGCCCTTCAACTCAAACAGAGCCCGGACTCCGGTCTCCGACCACGGATCAGCTGCGATCCCGTAGACAGTGTCGGTGGGGACACCAACCAGCAAGCCCTGTTCGAGAGCCGCTCGGGCCTGGTTCAAGTTCACCGCGAGAAGATTACTGAGGGCAGTAAGCAGTAAGCAGTAAGCAGTAAGCAGGATCCTGGCTGTTAGCTGTCCGCTGTCCGCTGTCCGCTGTTAGCTGTCCGCTGTCCGCTGTCCGCTGTCCGCTGTCCGCTGTCCGCTGTCTACCGACTGCCTTCGATGCAGCTGGTATCGCCCCGATGCCCCTCAAGGATTCGGGGCCGGCCGGCCAGGTCGTTGAGGATCTGGCACTTGAAGTCGGCGAATAGCTCCAGTGCCCGCTCGGCCTGGGATTCTCCGATCTCGACGAACACCCAGCCGCCCGGCTTGACCCAGTAGAAGGCCTGCTCGGCAAGTCGCATCAGGACCTCGTCGCCCGCCGGGCCGGCATACAGAGCCGTTGAGGGCTCATGATCCTGGACCTCGGCAGGCAGCTCCTCTGAGTCTCCGACATACGGCGGGTTGGCGACCAGCAGATCGATTTGGCCTCGCATCCCAAAGGGGAGGGCGTCGTAAAGATCGCCGACCAGAATGGTCACCCCGCGCCCTGCGACGTTCTCCCGGGCCAGGTCGGCGGCGGCGGGATCGATGTCAGTGCCGTAGACCCGGGCGGCCGGAAAGGCGTGCTTGAGGGCGAGGGCCAGCGCTCCGCTGCCGGTGCCGACGTCGACGATCACTGAGTCCTCGCCGGCCTGACCGAGTGCCTCCACCGCCCTTTCCCACAGCACCTCGGTCTCGGGTCGTGGGATCAGCGCCCGCCGATCGACCTTGACCTCGACGGGACCGAATTGGACCGTGCCCTCGATGTATTGGAGGGGCTCGCCTGCCTGTCGCCTCTGTACCAGCTCTACGAAGCGGGTTTGCTGGGCGGGGTCGAGCTGATCGAGAAGGCCGGTGCCGGCGGCATCCAGGCCGGTCGCCAGTTGCAGCAACCGCCTGGCCTCGTGATCGGGGAGGCCGGTGGCGGGTGGCTTCACGCCTCCGCGCCTCCCGCCAGCAGGCGAGCTTGCTGATCCAGGGTGAGAGCATCGATGAAGGAGTCGAGATCACCTTCGAGGATCGTGGGCAGCTGGCTGATGGTGAGACCAACCCGATGGTCGGTGACGCGGTTCTCCTTGAAGTTGTAGGTGCGGATCTTCTCCGACCGATCGCCTGTGCCCACCTGTTCGCGCCGGTTGGCGGACAGCTCGGCTTGCTGGGCCTCGAGCTGGGCTTGATAGAGCCGGGCGCGCAAAATGCGAAAGGCCTTCTCCTTGTTCTGCAGCTGACTCTTCTCGTCCTGGCAACTGACCACCAGGCCGGTGGGTACATGGGTGAGCCGGATAGCGGAATCCGTGGTGTTGACCGATTGCCCACCCGGCCCGCTCGACCGGAAAGTGTCCACCTTGACATCGTTGAGATCGAGCTCGACCTCGACTGCCTCCGCTTCAGGGAGAACTGCCACGCTGGCAGTTGACGTGTGAATCCGGCCCTGCGACTCGGTCTTGGGGACTCGCTGTACCCGATGCACCCCGGCTTCGAACTTGAGCCGCGAGTAGGCGCCGGAGCCCTTGATGGAGAACGTGACTTCCTTGTATCCACCGCCCTCGGCCTCGGAGACCTCGAGAGCCTCGGCCTTCCAGCCCTGATTCTCAGCAAAACGTTGATACATGCGGGTCAGGTCGCCTGCCCACAAGGCAGCTTCGTCCCCACCGGCGGCGGCCCGGACCTCGATGATGACGTCCTTATCGTCGTTGGGATCCCTCGGCACCAGCAGCAGTTGCAGCCTGGCCATCAGCTCCTCGGCTTCCAGGTCCTTGGCCTCGGCTTGCTCTCGCAGGTAGGTGAGCATGTCGTCGTCGGTCTCGGCCTTGAGCATCTCGCGGGCTTCCTCAGCCTCCTCGACCGCCTCCCGGAACCCGTGGTAAGTCTCCACCACCGGCTTCAACTCCGAGTGCCGCTTGGCCACTTCGGTATACCGGTGCTGATCGCCGGCAATGTCGGGATCGGCCATGTCCGAGAGGGTCTGTTGATAGGACTGCTCGACCTCGGCCATCTTGGTGACGAGTTGCTCATCGATCATTGCACCGCTCCCCAGGCCACCTCACAGATCGGGCCACGCTCGAACACCTCGTCGCGGGCCTCGCCGGGGATTGCGGCCAGCAGGCTGGCAATCGCTACCTCCACCTGGCCGTCTTCCGGCTCCTTGGTGGTCAGGCGCTGAAGCTCGATGCCGGGTCGGCTCAGGAAGTGCAGCCAGGGCTTGGCGTCCGACAATTTGAGGACCTCGTAGGACAGCCCCGCGATCACAGGAATCAGAACGATGCGGCTGGCAATCAGCCAGAAAAGGTTGGGCTCCAAGACGCCCACCAGGGTGAAGACCAGCACCGAAAGCAGCACAACCAGCAGCAGAAAGCTGGTCCCGCAGCGGGGGTGCATCGTTTGATACACCTGGACATTCTCGACCGTCATCGGGTCCCCGGCCTCGTAGGCATAGATCGACTTGTGCTCGGCCCCGTGGTACTGAAACACGCGGCGGATCTCCGCCGAGCGCCCGATGAGCCAGATGTAGCCGACCAGGATCGCCACCCGGATCAACCCCTCGGCGACATTGAAGATGACGGCGTTTGACCCACCGAACAGGTTCTCAACCAGCCGGGCACCGCCCAGTGGGAGCAGCATGAAGACACCGATGAAGAAGACCAGCGCCAGGGTCATGGCCAGTGCCAGATCCCGGCGCGTCAACTCGGTCCCCTTCTCCAGCCGCTTGGCGGCCCGGCGCCGGCGCCAACCCGCAAAGGGCCCGGTGGCGTTGTCGGCGATGTCCTGCAACCGTTCAGCTTCGGCCGCGTCCTCCTCGGTCGACGCAATCTGGGCCGACCAGGTCAGAGCCCTGAAACCCAGGGTGAGCGATTCGCCCAGCACCATCACTCCGCGCACAAACGGGATGCGGGCCAGTCGTGAGCGAGAGGACAGCCGCGGCAGAGGGTCGGTCCGGGTTTCAATCTCGCCGTCGGGGCGGCGGACGGCAACCGACCACGCCTGGGGGCTGCGGATCATCACCCCTTCGCTGACGGCCTGGCCGCCGACCGTGGAGCCAGGCGGCTGGCTCATGGCGGTTACTCCGGACTATCTAGGGCCGGCGTCTCAGCTGCCACATCGGCCGCGGCTGCCTTGGCCTTGGCCAAACGCTCCTGCTTGGCAGCCTCAGCCGCCAGCTCCTTGGGGGTGCGGCGGGTGCGGATCGGCTTGGACTTGCCGGCCTTGGCGGCAGAGGTCGGAGTAGCGGCGCTCTCCTTGATCTTGGCGGAAGTGGCCTTCTTGACCTTCTTGGCTTCGACGGCAGAGGTGTCGGTCTTTTCGGTGCGCTTGCGGAAACGCTCAACCCGGCCACCCGAGTCGACCAGCTTCTGGCGGCCCGTGTAGAACGGGTGGCACTCGTTGCACAGCTCGGCAGTCAGCGACTCCCGGGTGGACCGGGTAGTGAACTCGTTGCCGCACGAGCAATGAACCGTGGTTTCGACGTATTGGGGATGGATGTCTGTCTTCACGTTCCTCGTCCTTCTCTCAATTGCCGCTCTTCGCCACCTCGGCGAGGAAGTCGGCATTGGATTTCGAATCCTTCAGCTTATTGATCAGCAATTCGAGGGCGGGGGCCGATTCGAGAGCCAGCAGCACCCGGCGCAGCTTCCACACTTGCTTCAGCTCGTCGGGATCGAACAGCAGCTCTTCTTTGCGGGTGCCGGAGGCTGCGATGTCGATAGCGGGGTAGATCCGCTTGTCGGCCAGGCTGCGGTCGAGCCGCACCTCCATGTTCCCTGTGCCCTTGAACTCCTCGAAAATCACCTCGTCCATCCGGGACCCGGTCTCAACGAGCGCCGTGCCCATGATGGTAAGGCTCCCGCCCTCCTCGATATTCCGGGCTGCGCCGAAGAACCGCTTGGGCGGATAGAGGGCCTGTGAGTCAACACCACCGGACAGGATGCGGCCGGAAGCGGGAGTCGCCAGGTTGTGGGCCCTGGCCAGGCGGGTGATCGAGTCAAGGAGGATGACAACATCGCTGCCCATCTCCACCAGGCGCTTGGCTCGCTCCAATGCCAGCTCGGACACCTGCGTGTGCTCCTCGGCGGGCCGGTCGAAGGTGGAGTAGACCACCTCACCCTTGACGGACCGCTGCATGTCGGTGACTTCTTCGGGCCGCTCGTCGACCAGCACCACCATCAGGTGGCACTCGGGGTTGTTGGCAGCCAATGAATGGGCGATCTCTTTGAGAACAGTGGTCTTCCCGGCCTTGGGAGGTGACACGATCAGTCCGCGCTGGCCCTTCCCGATCGGGGAAATCAGATCCATGATCCGTGCCAAAGAGTCATCTCCGTTGCCATCGCGCTCCAGGCGAAGACGGATGTCGGGGAAGAGTGGCGTCAGATTGCCGAACTTGGGCCGCTTGCGGGCCTCTTCGGGATCCATGCCGTTGTTCTTGATTACCCGCACCAGAGCCGCGAACTTCTCCTGGGAACGAGGCGGGCGCACCGGACCTTCGATCAAGTCGCCTTTGCGCAGACCGTTCTTGCGAATCTGGTTGGCAGGGACGTAGACGTCTTGCTCACCGGGCAGGTAGCCGCCGACTCTGAGGAAGCCGTAGCCCTCGGGAAGAATGTCGAGCAGACCCTCGCGGACCTCGAGCTCGCTCTCGTCGATCGGCTCGTGATCGCGGCCTCCGCGCTTGCGGTTGCGCTTGCGGCCGCCGGACTGGCCGGAACCGCCCTGATTGGATCGGGAACGGTTGTCGGAGCGTTTGTCGGAACGGTCTCCGTTGCTTTCGCTCTTCTTCTCGGCGGTCGGGAGCTCCACGGGAGCCGGGTCCTCGCTGAGCTCAAAGCCATCTGAGCCGAGGATGGCGGCGATCAGCTTCGCTTTTTGCAGGCCGTCGGTCTCGACGCCCACCGACGTGGCGATGGTGCGGAGATCTTCGAGGGATTTTCCCTGGAGTTCGGCTCGTGTGGTCATTGGTTTCCTTTGCTGCTGCCGAGAGGGTTCGGGCATGCGCTAAGCGTGAGTACGCGTGGGTGCTCAACATGCCAGAGCGCTGGAGTCGAGCTGTGGACGGGATGTCCGGGAGTCATCATAGATGCTCCTCGTAACTGAGCCAACCACACAACTCGATTGTCTATTCCTTCGGCGGCGGCCGAGCGTTAGTTGAGCGAGTGGTTTCCGGCTACCCGGTGCCCGTTACCTGCTGGATGAAAGACTGGACCGCTCCCAGTTCGTTGGGCAACACGTCCAACTTCTCGGGCAGTCCGGCCAGGGCGGTGATCCGGTCTGGCTCGATCGGCCGCTCGCCGAGCGCAGCCGCCACCGTGTCCGGAAACTTGGCAGGATGGGCGCAGGCCAGCATCACCAGCGGAATGTCGCGATCGTTTCGCAACTCCCTCCCCACCCCAACGCCGATCGCGGTGTGCGGGTCGAGCACAAGACCCGCCTCGTCATACACCTCCCGGATAACCCGCCGGGTGGCGTCGTCGTCCAGGCGGTCGGCATCGAAGAGCTCCCGGAAGGCCTCCAGGACCGGCTCAGTCAGCTCCACGTGGCCGAGGAACCGGAATCGCTCCATGAGTGCTGCCAGCAGTTCGCCATCCCGGCCAAGCAACTCAAACAAGAGACGTTCGAAATTGGAGCTGATCTGAATGTCCATGGCGGGACTGGAGGAAGGGACCACCTCCTGGATCTGCAGGGAGCCGGAGTCGAAGGCCCTGCTCAAGATGTCGTTCACATTGGTGGCCAGGATCAACTGGCTGATCGGCAAACCCATCTCACGGGCTACATGTCCGGCGTAGATGTTGCCGAAGTTCCCGGTTGGAACCGAGAAGGCAACCGGAGAAGCCGGCGCCCCCAGCTCGACGGCGGCGGTGACGTAGTAGACGGTCTGGGCCATCACCCGCGCCCAGTTGATCGAATTGACGGCCGACAGGGCATGGCGGCTACGGAAGGCTTCGTCGGCGAACATCGCCTTCACGAGGTCCTGACAGTCGTCGAATGTGCCTTCGATGGCCAGGTTGTGGATGTTTGGCTCATCTACGGTGGTCATCTGCCGCCGTTGGACATCGGAGACCCGCCCAAGCGGATGGAGCATGAACAACTCGATGCCCTCTCTCCCCCGCACTGCTTCGATGGCGGCGGAGCCGGTGTCTCCGCTGGTGGCGCCGACCACCGTCACTGAGGCCGACTGCCTGGCCAGCTCACGCTCGAAGAGGTTTCCGAGCAACTGGAGAGCTACATCCTTGAAGGCCAGCGTGGGGCCCCAGAACAACTCGAGCAGCCACTCCCCCGTCCCCTGGTCGAGCACACGCAGCGGTGCCACATCGGGGTGATCAAATCTGTCGTAGCTCCGCTCCACCAGGTCAGCGAACTCATCCGGCTGGTAGTCGGACTCGACGAAGGGCCACATGACCTCGGCAGCTACCTCGACGAAACTCAGGCCGGCGAAGCTCCGCAGCTTGTCCTCATCCAGGCGCGGCACCTCGGTTGGCAGGTAGAGGCCGCCGTCCGGGGCCATCCCCTCGAGCAGGACATCCGAGAAGCTGCGATCACCGGCGCCGCCGCGGGTGCTCTGATATCTCACAGGTTGGGCGTGGGCCCGGTGCCTTCGACACGAATGACGGCAGCCACGTCCTGAACCACGTCGAGCGATCGGAGCGCCTCAACGCTGGCGCGTTGAAGTCCCTCGTTGTTGGCGTGAGTCACCAACAACAGCGTCGCCCCATCCGCCTCGCCTTCCTGCCACACCGACTTGATGCTGACATCGTTGTCGCCGAACACGCCGGCCACCTGGGCAAGCACGCCCGGCCGGTCGATGACCTCCAGCCGCAGGTACCAGGTGGTGGCGACTGCATCGAAGTCCAGAACCCGACCGGGCTGAAAGCGAATCGGGGGCGCCACTTCAGCACCGGCCAGCAGCTCCCGGGCCGCATCCACCACGTCGCCGAGCACGGCGGTGGCGGTCGGGGCGCCGCCGGCGCCGGGGCCGGCAAACAGCAGTTCGTGGAAGCTGGGCCCCTCGACGAACACAGCGTTGGTGGCGCCGCGGATAACGGCCAGAGGATGATCGGCGGGCACGAAGGTGGGGTGAACCCGCACGCTGATGCCATCCGGCGTGTTCTCAGCCACCGCCAGCAGCTTGATCACGTAGCCGAGCTCGGCCGCGATCCGGACGTCGGCGGCGTCGAGGCGATCGATGCCCTCGGTGTAGACCCGATCAGAAGCCACCCAGGTGCCGAAGGCGAGGCTGGCCAGGATGGCCGCTTTGGCCGCCGCATCGGCCCCCGACACGTCGGCGGTGGGGTCGGCCTCGGCGTATCCCAGCTCTTGCGCCTCGGCCAGGGCGGCTTTGTACTCGGCCCCCTCCTCGGTCATCTGGGTGAGGATGTAGTTGGTCGTCCCGTTGACGATTCCCAGGATCCGGTCGATCTGCTCCCCTGCCAGCGTCTCCGACAGCGGACGAATGATCGGGATGCCCCCGGCGACGGCAGCTTCGAACAACAGCGGGACGCCGGCTTCCTCGGCGATGCCGATCAGCTCCTTGCCGCGGGCGGCGATCAAGGCCTTATTGGCAGTCACGACCGGCTTGCCGGCCCGCAGGGCTGCTGCCACCAGGTCTCCGGCGGGGTCCTCGCCCCCCATGATCTCCACCACCAGCTGAACTTCGGGGTTGTCGACTACCTGCGTCGGGTCATCGGTCAGAACACCATCGGCCAGGTTCACCGAACGGACCTTGCTCAAATCCCGGACGGCCACCTTGACCACATCTATCTCCAGGCCGGTCTTGGTGGAGATGGACGTGTTCTCATCCACCAGTTTGTGGAGGAGCGCACCACCGACGGTTCCAAAGCCCAGGATTCCTATGCCGACTCTCATAGCCGTGACGATACCGCCTCCGGGGCGGCCGGGACGCGAACAGAGGAGCACCCTTTCTTACCGGATGCTCCTCTGTGCTGGTGAGGCCCCTTTTGCCTATGAAATGATGAGAGCTGCTGCGGCCGCCGCGCCGATGAAGGCTGAGGCTGAAGCGAGTGCGTGTCGGATAACGATGAACATGAGACATGCATCGTCGGCGCGGCTGATTCATCGAGACACAGAGAATCGGGTTCCCGAGTGACTAGTTATGGCCTAGGCAGGGGGACTGACGTCTCGGTCGACGAGGTCTTCGAAGGTTTCGCGGCGGACCACGAGGCGGGCATTGCCGTCCTTTGCAAACACGACCGGGGGTCGCAGGACCATGTTGTAGTTGGAGCCCATCGTGTGGCCGTATGCGCCGGTGACCGGCGTGGCCAGGATGTCACCCACCGCCAGGTCGGCCGGGACCATCGCCTCTTGCACGATTACATCGCCCGACTCGCAATGCTTGCCGACGATGCGAACCTCTCGAGTCCGGTCGGCGGCAGTCGAGCGGGGAAGAAACGCTTCGTAGCCACTGCCGTAGAGCACGGGGCGCGGGTTATCGCTCATCCCACCGTCGACCGAGACGTAGGTGCGCACCCCGTCGATCGGCTTGATCGTCCCCACCCGATAGAGGGTGACGGCGGCCTGGGCAACGATCGCTCGGCCCGGCTCAGCATGAATGCGGGACTCGATGCCGGCCTCGGCGCAGGCGGTCTTGACCGCATCGGCCCACTGGGCAATCGTCGGAGCGGACTCGCCTTCGACGTAGGCCACGCCCAGGCCGCCGCCGATGGAGAACTCCCCGGCGTCGACCCGATGGACGAGGGGCGCCATTGCCTTGACGGCCTTGATAAATGAATCGACGACAAAGACCTGGCTGCCGATGTGGGCGTGGATGCCGGCCAGCTGCATAGCGGGGGACGAAGCCGCTCGATCGAGAGCCTCCTCAATTGCACCGCCCCGGGTCCCAAAGCCGAACTTTGAGTCGGGGACGCCGGTCTGCAGGTACTGGTGGGTGTGAGCCTCGACTCCAGGGTTGACCCTTACCAGCACCGTTGGAGCCTCCAGCCCGCCCGCCACCAGCGCCTCGATCCGGTCGAACTCATCGAAAGAGTCGACGACGATCCGCCCCACGCCGGCCTCGATCGCCATCGTCAGCTCCAACTCGGACTTGTTGTTGCCGTGCATGACCAGCCGCTCGGCCGGGACCCCGGCGCTGAGGGCGACATGGAGCTCACCACCGGTGGCGACGTCCAGTTGCATACCTTCCTCGTATGCAAGCGAGGCCATGGCGCGGCAAAGAAAAGCCTTGGTGGCGTAGGCAACGCCGTCCCCGAAGGCTGCAACAGCCTCGCGACAGCGGGCGCGCAAGTGGTCCTCGTCATAGACGAAGACGGGCGTGCCGAACTCAGCGGCGAGATCGACCAGATCGCACCCGGCAATCGAAAGCCGTCCATCGGACCCGATGGAGGTGTTGTCGGAGAGCAGATAGGAAGGAAGCGCGCTCATAGCGTGGCTATTGAAGCTGCTAATCGGCGACGGCGGGAATCATTGGGCTCAGGGTGGGCTGTTGGCAGTGGCCAACTGCCCAAGCCGAAGCCGATGGTAGGAGTCGAGATTGTCCAACAGCATCCGCTGGTGACCGGGGTAATACTGCGATCGCGCCGGCCTGTACTCGTACTTCCCTTGAGCCAGGAACGTCAAGGGCCCGTTGGGGTTTCCCGTTATCTCCCAACCCTTTCGATGAATGAGCCGGTGATGAAATCCACACAGGGTGACCAGATTGTCGAGGTTGGTGGGACCGCCTTTGGCCCAATGAACCAGGTGATGGGCGTGTGTCCAACGATTCCGGCCGCAGCCTGGGAAGCGGCATCCCTCATCGCGCCCCTCAACCAGCCGCCGCAGCCAGGCCGGGATCTTGCGAGTAGTACGACCGACACCGATTGTGACCCCGGAAGGATCATCGATGGCCGGTTGGAGCCGGGAGTCGCACGCGATGCGGAGCAACTCGTCGCGGTCGATCAGTTGTGATCCCACCATGCCTGAGGTCTTGCCGGACTTGAGGTCACCCGCATCGAAATGGACGACGAGGGTGGCCCGATCGTGGTCACGATCCTCGGCCGTCGCTTCCGATGCGATCTGCACCAGAGCCTCACCGTTGATCTCCTCCTCGTTGCGGTACAGACCGGCGTAGTGATCCAGAGGGGCCTGAGTAGCGAGACGGCGGAGGGTGGTCTCGACCATCAATCCGTCCACTCCGGCGATCTCTCCCCGCAACCAGAGGGCGGAGTCGTCTTCGCTCCAACCCATTTGAAGCCACGTCGCCGGCTTGGGCTTGGCCGCAGCCCGCTGGATCTCGAGGTAGTCCCGGACCGCGGCCGCCAGATCGCCCACCTCGTGCTCACGGGTGAGGCTCAACAGGGTGGCCTCGTTGTCGACGGTGGCATAGCGGCAGAGAATCCGAACCTCGTCCAGGCAGATTGCGCCGGTGCGGAACGCCTGCCGGGTCAGCGGGAGATCAACCAGGGCGTTGGCGACCCGGGTCCAGCCGCGGGCCGTCTTCGGATCCAGACCGAGATCGAACGCCAACCATGACCCCATGTCGGTCACGTAGTTCTCGCGCAGCGTATCGCCGTCATCGAGCTCCGCCATTGCGTCGAACAACCCCAGCATCGCCTGGTTGACCCGGGCGTGAGCGTCCGCCAACCGGCGGGCATCTCGCCTGATCAGAACCCCGTCTCTCTCCGCTAACTCCATACCCGGCAACGTATCAGGCGGGTGTGACACAAAGCCCCCGAAATCGGCCGACTCGGGGAGAAATCTTTCAGATTTCTACATCCGGTCGGGGACCTCAATCCCCAGCAGGTCCAGCAGCAGGAGCAGCAAATCGAGAGTCAGCGCCACCAGGCCAAGCCAGGAGGACTGCAACGCGGCGTCCTCTTCATTGAGGATGTGGCACGCCTCGTAGAACCGGTTGAAGGCAGTGACGATGTCGTAGGCGTACTCGGCCAGATGATTGGGCGCCCGGAAGTCGACCGTCCGATCGAGGACCTCGGGGAACCTGGTCAACTCCAGCATCAGCGCCCTCTCGGCATCCCGGCCCGGGGCCACGATCGGGCCGGGACCCAGGTCTCGTTCTGCCGCCTTGCGGAGGATCGACTTGATGCGGACTGCGCCATAGAGGAGGTATGGCCCGGTCTTGCCCTCGAACGAGGTGAACCGATCGAGATCGAACACGTAGTTGGAGGTCCGGTTGTTGGAGAGGTCGCCGTACTTGAGAGCGGCCAGTCCCACCTTCTCGGCAATCTCTCCCCGCTCCGCATCGTCGTATTCGGTGGCCAACTCGGCGTCCTCTAAACGTCGCTGGGCGGCGTCGCGCACTAGCCCGATCAAGTCGTCCAAGCGCAGCACCCCTCCCTCGCGAGTCTTGAACGGCTTGCCATCCGGGCCGTTCATGGTCCCGAAGGGAACGTGCTCCAGAATCATGGCGGCCGGCGCCACTCCGGTCTTGTGGGCTGCCCGGAAGACCTGCTCGAAGTGGAGCGATTGGCGGGCGTCCACCACGTAGAGGGCTTCCCCAACGCCCATCTCGACCCGATCGTCGATGGTGGCCAGGTCGGTGGTCCCGTACAGGTACCCGCCGTCCGACTTGGTCAGCAACAGCGGGGGGATCTCCTTGGTGTCATCGGGCTCCTCCACTTCCACGATCAGCGCGCCGGCGTCCTCGCTAGCGCTGCCATCCGATTGGATCCTCTCCAGCATCGGTGCGACACGGTCGTGAACGGTGCTTTCGCCGTGCCACAGGTCGAAAGCGACGCCGAGCTGGTCGAAGTCCTTCTTCTGGGCATCGTGTGACACATCCCAGAAGTGCTGCCATAGCGCCCGGTAGCCGGCCCGGCCCTGCTGCAGCTCCAGCGTGGCCTGGCGGGCCCTATCGGCTTCGGTGGGGTCAGCCTTGGTGCGGGCCGCCACCTCCGGGTACATCTCCTGCAGGTCATCGAGCGAGAAAGGAGCCTCGGACGGGTAGGGACCGCTGAACTCCGGGTCGAAGTAGGGAAGGTCAGGATTGCGTCGCTCCGCTTCGATTATCAACTGGCCCATCTGGGTGCCCCAATCCCCGAAGTGGATGTCGGAGATGACCTCGTAGCCGGCGAATCGAAACACTCGCTGCAAGGAATCGCCGATCAACGACGACCTGAGATGCCCGACGTGCATGGCCTTGGCGACATTCGGTCCGCCGAAGTCGATCATGACCTTGTCATCGGCGGTCCGGCCCGGGTGACCAAAACGACCGTCATCGACCAGACCGGCGAGCCGGCCGCCCAGGGACTCATCGGTCAGTTCGATGTTGATGAAGCCGGGCCCGGCGATGGACAACAGACCGAACACCTGTGGATCGGCCACCGCCTCGATCACGTCCCCGGCAATATCGCGGGGCGCCCGACCGGCGGCCTTGGCTACCGCCAGCGCACCGTTGCACTGGAACTGGGCCAGATCGGGACGGTCCGACACGGTGACCTCGGCCCGGGCCGGATCAAGGCCAAGCGTTTCGAAGGCGGCGCGGAACCGATCACTCAAGTCGGAAAGCAACGACATAGCGGCAGGATAGGACTGGAGCCGGGTCGATCTGCGACGCTGAGCCAAACCGAAATACCGGGAACTCACCGAGGCTCGACGCGCGTCTCAAGGGCAATCGACCAGATCAACACCTCATCATCGACTTCCTGAAAGGAAACTCACATGAAGAAATCGTTCCGCTTGAGCCTCCTGGCTTTGTTGGCGGTACTGGCGCTGACGGCGGCGGCGTGCGGTGCCGAAGATGACGCCTCCGCTCCCCTGGCTCCCGCCGGCTCAGACGAGCCTGCGGTCCTTCCGCCCAACTCCAACCCGGATGCCACTCCCCCGGACGCAGGCGGCACCTGCCTCGCCGACGAGCCGGACTGCCAGGACCTCGGCCCGGGTCAGGACCCCACCGACCTGCCCGACTCTGACGGCACCCCGATCACTCCGACCGGAATGCCGGCCGATGGTGGGCTCACCGTCACCGACGCCCTTGCCAGCGACGTCGCCGGCACCCTTGCCGTGCAGGGATTCCTGCTCGTGAACGCGGAGGAAGCCCGACTGTGTGAAGCGCTGGCCGAGTCCTACCCGCCCCAATGCGGAGGAACCAGCATCGTCATCACAGGGTACGAGGAGATGGTCTCTGTGCCAGTAGTCAACGCTCAGGGCATCAGCTGGACAGACGACCTGGCGACGTTCTTCGGCGAAATCGTGGATGGGACCCTGGTGGTTGACCCCACCGTGACCGGCTAGGCGCCGTCGCCATCGTCCTCCACGCGTTGGGCGTGGATGCGACGGCTGGTTCCCCGCAACGACTCGCCGGTTCCCGATCCGTACCGAACCTGGATCATCTCGGCCAGGATCGATACCGCCGTCTCTCCCGGCTGCTCGGCTCCGATGTCCAGCCCGACCGGGCCGTGGATTCGGCCGATCTGGTCGCCTGAGTAGCCCATCCCGGTCAGCTTGTCGACCCGCTTGGCAGACGTCTTCCTCGACCCCATCGCCCCGATGTATTTGACCGGGCTCTCCAACACCCAGGGAAGAACGGGATCCTCGAACCGGGCGTCGTGGCTGAGCAACACCACATAAGTGCGGCGGTCCAACTCGATTTGATCTCGCAGTTCATCCGGCCAGCCGACCAGGACCCGGTCGGCGTCCGGAAAACGCTCGACGGTCGTGAAAGCGGCTCGAGCGTCGCTGACAGTGACATGGAAACCGAGTTGGCCGGCGATGGTCGACAACGGCTGGGCAATGTGGACCGCACCGAAGATGACCAGGTGAGGTGGCGGCGCGACGGTCTCGATGAAAACCTCGGATTCGCCGTAGCTGAGCGTGCGGTTCTGCTCGCGCTCCATCAGCGCCCCGGCGTCGGCCCGGACGTCACCGGCAATCTCATCCGGGAGGGCGCCCGCGATGTATCCACCGTCGTAGTCGATCACAGCCTTGGCACCCAGGCCCGGGCCGGCCACAACAGTGGCCACCGCCCCGAGGCGCTCCTCGGCGATCAACCGCTCGACGGCTTCGATCACCACTGCTCGACCAGCACCTGGATGGTTCCCCCGCAGGCCAACCCGACCTCGAAGGCGTCTTCGTCGGCGATCCCGTAGGTGACCAGACGCGGCTCACCGCTCTCGATGACCTGCTGGGCGTGCAAGAACACATCGTTCTCAACGCAACCGCCCGACACCGAGCCCTCCATGTCACCGGTCGATGAGACGAGGAACTTGGCACCCTCCGGGCGGGGCGCCGATCCCTGCACACGGACAACCGTGGCGACTGCCACTTCCTTGCCCTCCGCCTTCCACTTCTCGTAAGTTTCGAGAGCTTCCTTCATCTGCGGGTCAACTCCTTGCGTTTCGGGACCGACTCTAGAAGCCGCACAACCGCTGTGAGATCGGCCAGGTTGCCCACCGGCATGAAGTCATCCACGTAGGGCAACACCGCCTGCATCCCGCGGGTCTCAGGGGCGAACCCGGTCCGACCCGCCAGAGGATTGAGCCAGACCACCCGGTGAACGCTGCGGGCAAAGATCCCGAACTCCTTTCGCAAGATGGCAGGGTCGCCCCGGTCCCACCCATCGGAGATCACCACGGCCACCGGACCGCCCCTGGTCACCCGGCGGCCCCAGGTGCGGTTGAACTCGGCGAACGCTTCGCCGATCAGAGTGCCGCTCGACCAATCGTGGACGGCCTGGCCCACCTCGGACAGCGCCACTCTTGGATCACGATGGCGCAGCTCCCGGGTGATGCGCGACAAGCCGGTCGAAAACACGAAGGCCTCCACCTTGCCCAGCCGCCCCCGGGCGGCGTGAACGAAATAGAGAAGCATTTCGGTGTATCGCTCCATCGATCCGCTCACATCGGCGATGACCAGCAGCGGCCGCCGTCTCGGCTTGGGGGCGCTCATCGCCAGCGGCATCAGGTCGCGGGCCGGTCCCGTCATCTGGCGCAGCGTTCTGCGCAGATCAGGCCGGGAGCCCTTGGAAGAGGGAGACCAGCGCCGGCTGAGAGCGTCGGCCGGGCGCCACACCATGCGGGCAATCGACCGTTGCACCTCAACGAAGTCGGATTGAGTGAGGTCGGAGAAGTCCCGAGTCGAGAGGCGCTCGACGGCGCTGGCACCGGCCTGATCGCTCACTTCGGAGGGCTCTTCGCCGCCCAGATCGGCATTGACGGTGGTGGGCGCAATCACATGCACGCGCGGGCCACGCGGATGCACCTCCAGCTCGATTGGATCGATCGGGGTCACGCGCTTGCGACCCG